>NZ_JANSHR010000093.1:0-7250 GCF_047461675.1 Synechococcus sp. R70.1 | reverse complement strand
TGGTGGCCTTGTCAGCGCTTCACTACCCTATCCCACACTCACCCCCACCGTCAAGTACCCCCGGGGGGTTTTTTGCCGATAACTGCCTTTACCCTTTGGTGCCTCGCTGAGGAAGCTGGGAAAGTACTTGCTGCCAAAGCTGGGCAGTCCTGAGTCCCCTGCCCTTGACATGTAGCAGGCGGGATCCCTCTGCCTGCAGATGGGGCTCTAGCTGCAGCCAGAGATAGGTTGGAGGCAGGTAAGGGAGGTACTGAGGCCACTCAATGGCAGTGATCCCAACTTGGCCCCAAAGCTCTTCCAGCCCCAGATCTTCTAGAGCCGAAGCCTCTACCTCGCTGGCATGGGCACCAGAGGTAGGCCCTAGGCGATAAAGGTCGCAGTGGAAGAGAGGGATCCGTCCCGTGCGGTATTCCTGCACCAGCACGAAGCTGGGGCTGTCGATGGGCTCAGGGATCTCCAGTCCCTGCCCTAGCCCCTGCACGAAGGTGGTTTTGCCGCTGCCTAGGCCGCCTGCGAGAAGAATGACCAAGCCGGGGGTAGAGTCGATCCCAACCGCTTGGGGGAGGGCAAACTGCTGCCCTGGAGCAGTGAGAAGGCAGGCGGCGGTCTGCCCCAGGAGAGCTGCTAGGGATTGGGTGGCAGCAGCAGACGGCAGTACCAAAGGAGAGGCTTGTTGCCAAAGCCCTTCATCGGTGATCGCCAGATCCGTCATTTGAGATCTCCTTTTCGAGGGGCTGAGTGGGGATCGCTCTCCCCTCCTCTTGCCTAGAAGCGCGTTTTTGAGCTGTCCCTATCAAAGCCAAGCCGACCGCGATGAGGACTAGGCTGACTGCCTGAGCTACCCGCAGGGATCCCAGCATAAGACTGTCGGTGCGCAGGCCCTCGATCCAAAAACGACCAAGGCTGTACCCCACCAGGTAAAAGCCCAAGAGAGTACCGGGAGGAAGCCGGCGCCGGTAGCTCAAAAAGAGTAGGATCCCAAAGAGGCTGAAGTTCCAGAGGGATTCGTACAAAAAGGTGGGGTGGACTCGGGAGCCGTCAGGAAGCTGCAGTTGCACCCATAGACGACTATTCGGAGGCAACGCCTCTCCATAGGCCTCGTTGTTGAAGAAGTTGCCCCAGCGTCCAATCCCCTGGCCAAGGCTGAGAGAAGGAACGATGCAGTCGGCCAGCAGCCAAAAGTTTAGCCGCTGTTGGCGGGCAAACAGGTAGAGGGCTATACTGCCGCCGAGCAAAGCGCCGTGGATGGCCATGCCTCCCTGCCAGAGGGCCAAAACCTTCCACCAAGGGCCATGGCGGTAGCGCTCCCACTCAAAGGCCACATAGTACAGGCGGGCAAGAGGCAGGGATCCCACCACCAGCCACGGCAGCAGGTTGGGCATGACATCCGGGGAAAGGCCACGCCGCTCTGCCAGGTGGCGAGCTAGAACAAGGCCCAGAACAGTGGATAAGCCAATCAGCAGGCCATACCAGCGCAGACTAAAGGGCCCCCAACTGAACACCAGTGGGCCGGGGGATTGTAAGACCAAAGTCGTGAACACAGGAGCCTTCCTGAGTGGATCCTTTAGCCCACTCTACCCATCCCCCGCCCCCCCGCTCCAGCCGCAAGCTGAGGGAGAGAACAGGGATCCGCCTAGGCCAAGGGAACGGCAATGCTAGAATGCAGGCTCAACTTCTCACCGCCACGAGTGGGGGAGGGTGCGGGTTATGGCCCAAGGCAAAGCTGCTGCCGTAAACAATGGGGACGACTTGGAGAGGCTAAAAGCAGAGAAACGCAAGGCGCTGGAGCAGGTCCTGGGCCAGATCGAGCGGAATTTTGGAAAGGGGGCAATCATGCGCCTGGGGGATGCTGCCCAGATACGGGTGGAGACCATCCCCAGCGGTGCTCTTACCCTTGATTTGGCTTTGGGCGGCGGCTACCCCAAGGGGCGCATCATTGAAATCTTTGGGCCGGAGTCGTCGGGGAAAACCTCGCTGGCCCTGCACGCCATTGCCGAGGTGCAAAAACAAGGGGGAACGGCTGCTTTTGTCGATGCGGAGCATGCCTTGGATCCAGCCTACGCGGCAGCCTTGGGGGTGGATATCCAGAATCTGCTGATTTCCCAGCCGGACACGGGAGAGGTTGCCCTAGAAATTGTCGATCAGCTGGTGCGCTCTGCGGCTGTGGATATTGTCGTGGTGGATTCAGTGGCGGCGCTGGTCCCTCGGGCCGAGCTGGAGGGAGAGATGGGAGATGCCCAGCTAGGGCTGCAGGCCCGCCTGATGAGCCAAGCCCTGCGCAAGATTGCGGGCAGCGTTAGCAAGACAGGCTCGATCGTTCTCTTCCTCAATCAGTTGCGCTCCAAAATTGGTGGCGTCGGCTACGGTCCCCAGGAAACCACCACGGGCGGCAATGCCCTCAAGTTCTATGCCTCAGTACGGCTAGATATTCGCCGCGTGCAAACTCTGAAAAAAGGTGCAGAAGAATACGGGATCCGAGCGCGGGTTAAGGTGGTGAAGAACAAGGTCGCTCCCCCGTTTCGGCGGGCGGAATTTGACATCATTTTTGGCCAAGGGATCTCCAATGTCGGCTGCATTATTGACCTAGCCGAGGAGATGGGCATTCTTAAGCGGCGCGGCTCTTGGTATAGCTACAAGGAAGAAAACATTGCCCAAGGGCGAGACAATTTGGTTCTTTTCCTAAAGAAAAACACGCAGCTACTGGCGGAGGTAGAAGCGGCTGTGCGCGAAAAACTTTCGGCAGGAGTGCCGGTTTCTACTAGCTATCCAGCAGGAGTAGGGGAAGGAGAGCAGGAAGAGGAAGCAGCCTTTGCAGAGGAGGAGCTCTGGGAGAGCAGCTAAGCACTTCCCCACTGGGCTCGCCGCTGGCGCAGGGCCTCGTAGAGCAGTAGCCCTCCCGCCATGGCCACGTTGAGGGAGTCGACGCCCTCGGCCATAGGGATCCGCACTTGGGCATTGGCCTGCTGGATGGTTGCTTCCCTCAAGCCCGACCCTTCGTTGCCCAGGAGAAAGAGGGTGGGGCAGGTGAGGTCTTGATCCCAGTAACAGGTGGCGCTGGGGGAGAGGGTAGCAGCCAAGACTTGGATGCCGTGGCGGCGACAGGCCTGGATCCAGCTAGCCAAGTCGGGCAAAACCCGCGGCGGGCAGCGAAACCACTGGCCGGCAGAAGCCCGCAGGACTTTGGGGTTTTCGGGATCAACGCTGTCTGCGCTTAGCCAGAGGCCATCGGCTCCTGCAGCAGCTACGGCGCGAATCAGAGCTCCCAAATTGCCTGGATCTTGCAGGGTTTCTACCACAAGGCCCAGGTGTACCCCCGACAAGGGAGGAGAGGGGATCGGCTGGCTGACAGCCACCGCCACAACTCCCTCCGGAGACTCGGTTGTCGAGAGCGCCGCCATCACCTCCAAGCTGACGGCCTGCCGCCGCAGATCCTTGGGTAGGCTGGCCAGCAAGTGAGGGTGACGCTCAGCCCACTCGGGCGTGTAGCAGAGAGCTTGGAGGGGCCAGCCAACTCGCAGGGCCTCTTCGACGAGGTGGGATCCCTCTACCAAGAAGGCGCCCTGTTCCTGCCGGCCCTTGCTGCGGTGCAACTGCCGCAACTTGCGGATCCAGGGGTTTTTGGGGCTGGTGAGCAGCTCAGAAGCCATAGGGAGGATCTAATCGCAGCGGCGCAGCCGTTGGATAAAAAACCCATCCCGATCTTGCCGGTGAGGCCAGATGAGCAAGGGATCCCCTTCTGGCGCCCAATAGGGATGGGTCTTGAGGAAAGACTGGATGACTCCCTCGTTTTCAGCAGGGTGCAGCGTGCAGGTGGCATACACCAACAGCCCGCCCGGCTTCAGCCAACGGCCTGCCACTTGCAGAAGCTGAGCTTGCAACTGGGCCAACTCGGCAATCCGCTCGGGGGTTTGTCGCCAGCGAGCGTCAGCACGGCGGTGCAGGGTGCCTAGACCAGAGCAAGGGGCATCCAGCAGCACGCGATCGGCGCTTTGCCATGGGGGCAAGGGGGCAGGGGGTTGGGCAGCGGCGCTCAGGGTCAGCAGGTCGATGGCCAGGGGACGGATCGAGCTCAAGCCCAAGCGCTGCACATTTTCCTCCAAGCGGCGCAGGCGGTGGGGGTGGCGATCCAAAGCCCAAATCTCGCCGCGATCCTGCATCCGCTCGGCTATGTGCGTGGTCTTGCCCCCCGGAGCGGCACAGCAGTCAATGACCCGTTCCCCCGGCTGAGGATCCAGGCAGTGCACCACCTGCTGAGCACTGGCGTCCTGAACGCTCCACCAGCCCTCGGCAAAGCCAGGTAGGGTTCGAATATCGCCGGCAGGATGTCCTAGCCGCAGAGCGCCTGGCACGTCGGGGAGAGGGGTAGCCGGGATCCCCACGGCTGCAAAGGCTTGGCTAACCTTGTCGATCCCTGCCCGCAGGGGGTTAACCCGCAGATCCAGATGGGGCGGCTGGTTAAACCAAGCGCACAAGGCTTCGGTTTCAGCCGGCCCTAGGCGCTCCCACCACAGACGCACCAGCCAGTCGGGAAAGCTGTGCCGGATCCCCAAGGCCTGAATGGGATCGGCAGGCAGCCTTTCCTGCAGGGGCTGGAGGGGATCCCTTTCCGGCTGCGCTAGCACCTGGCGCTGGTAGGCGCGCAAGATGGCGTTCACCACCCCTGCTAGCGATCCCAGACCCACTTGGCGGGCCAGTTCCACACTGGTGTGGATGGCGGCCCTGGGCGGGATGTGATCCAAAAAGGCCAGTTGGTAAAGGCCAAGGTGGAGAATGAGCCGCAAGTCGGGGGGCTGCTTGGAAGCAGGGTGGCGGGCGAAGCAGTCAATCAGGGCATCGAGGGTGCGGCGACGGCGGGTAACACCGTACACCAGCTCGCTGACCAGGTGGCAGTCGGCAGGGCTCAGGTGGCTGCGGGCCAACAGCTGCTCTAGCACGACGTCAGCGTAGGCGTTGTGTCGCTCAATCTTCTGCAAGGCCAACAGAGCCAGTTGACGCGCGTTCATGCTCGCCCCGCCAGGCTTTTTGTTCCTGGGCGATACTGGAGAAGCTCCCTAAGGGATCTCATCATGCCTTACAGCAGCGCCTTTCTAGAGGTAATCCCCGCCATTGACCTCCTCCAGGGCCGCGCTGTGCGCCTCTACCAGGGGGATTACGCCCAAGCCGAGCAGGTGGCTGCTGACCCCATCCACCAGGCCGAGGTGTGGGCGGCCCAGGGTGCTCCTCGCCTGCACGTGGTAGATCTGGACGGGGCCAGAAGTGGGGATCCGGTTAACCTCCCCATGATCGAGCGCATTGTCCGCCGGGTAGCCATCCCGGTCCAGGTGGGGGGTGGGATCCGATCCCTGGAGCGGGCGCGGCAGTTGCTGGATCTGGGAGTGGATCGGGTAATTGTCGGCACTGTGGCTGTAGAGGATCCCAAGACCCTAGAGGCGATGACCCAGGTCCTGCCTGGTCGGATTTGGGTGGGGATCGACGCCCGCCAAGGGCAAGTGGCCACCCGCGGCTGGCTGAGTACTACGCCTCTACAGGCCACTGAACTGGTGCAGCAAGTGGAAGCTCAGGGAGCTGCTGGGATCATCTACACCGACATCAGCCGGGATGGCACCCTAGCTGGGCCCAACCTGGAGCAGTTGCGCCAGATCCTGGCTGTTTCCCGCCTGCCTGTCATCGCTTCTGGGGGGATCGGCTCGCTCACCGACTTGCTTGCCCTACTCGGCTTGCCCGGCTTGGCGGGAGCTATTTTGGGCAAAGCCCTTTACTCGGGGGCCATCTCCCTGCCAGAGGCGTTGCGCGCGGTGGGGCCGGGCCGCTGGCAGGATCTGCCTCCGGAAACCAACTTCCTATGGGCTTAGGTATCGAGCAAAGCTCCTCCTGGCCTAGCTTTGCCATACTGGGTAAACCGATAGGCAGCTGCCTGCAGCCCCGAGAGAACCTTGCCCTGACGCTGTCCATCCTACTTCCCACCGGTTATGTCCTTTCCCGCCCTGCGCCCTGCCGTTCAAGCCCTCCAGCCGGAGCTGGTGGCCTGGCGGCGCCACCTGCACAAATACCCAGAGCTGGGCTTTCAGGAAAAGCAAACTGCCGCCTACCTCAGCTGGCGCCTAAGAAGTTGGGGGATCCCGCACCAAACCGGCATTGCCGGCACTGGCATTGTAGCCACCATTCCAGGAGAAGAGCCAGGGCCGGTCTTGGCGCTGCGGGCCGACATGGACGCCCTGCCCATCCACGAAGCCAATGAGGTGGAGTACCGTTCCACCGTCCCCAACGTCATGCACGCCTGTGGCCATGACGGCCATATGGCTATCGCCCTAGGCACGGCTAAGCTGCTACAGCAGCACCGCCACCGCCTCAGAGGTACTGTCAAGGTCATCTTTCAGCCCGCCGAGGAGGGCCCCGGTGGCGCCAAGCCAATGGTAGAAGCGGGGGTGCTGAAGAACCCGGATGTAGAAGCCCTCCTAGCTCTCCATCTGTGGAATAACCGTCCGCTGGGCACCATTGGCGTCAAAAGCGGCCCCTTGATGGCCTTTGCCGATCGCTTTCACATCGAGGTCATTGGGCGAGGTGGCCATGCTGCCCTTCCCCAGCAGACGGTGGATGCGATTGTGGTGGGAGCCCACATCGTGAGCGCTTTGCAAACCATCGTCTCCCGCAATGTGGATCCGCTGCAGCCAGCCGTGGTAACAGTAGGCCGGTTCCGCGCTGGCGACACTTTCAATGTCATTGCCCCTAGGGCTGAGATTTGGGGCACTGTGCGCAGCTTTCAGCTAGAGGTGCGGGAGCTAATTGCAAAGCGCATAGAAGAAATCGTGGCCGGCATTTGCCAGGCTCACGGAGCCACCTACAAGTTTCAGTACGAGCGGGGCTATCCAGCAGTTGAAAACGATCCCAGGCTAACAGCTCTCGTAGAACAAGCTGCCCGGCAGGTATTCGGCCCAGAGGCCGCCATCCTCCCCGAGATGACCATGGGGGGTGAGGACGTCTCGTTTTTCTTCAACGAGGTTCCTGGCTGCTACTTCTTCCTGGGATCTGCTAACCCTGCCAAGGGGCTGGACTACCCTCACCACCACCCCCGCTTTGATTTTGATGAGGCTGCCCTCAGCCTCGGCGTGGAGCTGTTTCTGCGCTGCATTGAAAACTACACTGGAAAGCGCATTCTGGAGTAAGTAGCAGCGAGACAGCTTGTAACATGGAGTCCGCTAGGGTTCTCCTCTAGTCCTTGATTCACCGGACAATTGGCCACTTTGTGGCAT
>NZ_JANSHR010000092.1:0-621 GCF_047461675.1 Synechococcus sp. R70.1 | reverse complement strand
CGGCTACCTAAGCAGCTAGTGGATATAGCCAATCGTAGCATCTAGGCATGAGCCTGCAAACCCAAATTTTCTGTAAGTGAAAAAACGCTCCACTCTAGCACAAGTCAAGATAGTCTAAATTGTGAGTAAACCTACGGCCTGTTCACAGATCAAGGGATACAAAACGTCGTGTTTCTGAGGCTTGATTCCGATGAGTCCAGAACAGGCAGGCTTACAGCTGTATCCTGTAGCCTCTTAATAGGCTGTAGCGTAATAAGATCCCAAACTCGGCCTGGAGGAGCTGTAGTGAACCAAAGTCCACGAAATGCTTGCCCCGCGGCGATAGCAGCCAAGACAGGAATAGTTATCAGTTGAACATTTCCTGCAACAAACTTGAAGCTTTCCTGTACATGTTGCTTTTCCCCAGGCAATGACACTTCTCCCTTTGCCAGAAGTTGCAATCCTTGCTATGCTTAAGCTTAAGCAGAGCTACTCCTTCTCTCTAGCAGGAAGAGCAATGGGGGTCATTAGCTGTGACGCAAGCCACCAACTTTGAACAGCTGGGAACTTTATTTTGGCAAGGATCCTACTCTGACTTTTTTGCCCAAGCTGAGCAAGAAGGTATCCCTTCAATTCTCCTGG
>NZ_JANSHR010000090.1:87826-91699 GCF_047461675.1 Synechococcus sp. R70.1 | reverse complement strand
GCCTGCAACTGTTTTAGCCGCAAGATAAAGTTGAATGTCTCCTGTAAGGGCGAGTCTTGCACGTCCAGAGAGATGGTTAGATCGGGTGGGACGTCGTTGAGCACCACGTTCAACCCTGCTCGCCGCACCAACAAGCTCAGCACATCGCCCACAGGAGCATCTTTCAAGGTCAAGCTAATCCTGGCATTGGATCCGAGATCCACTGTAGGTGGATCAGGCAGGATTGTGCCAACGGCAATATCGCCAGCAGGAGGAGCCACAGCTCTCCCCTGGAAGGGGGATCCAGTGGGCAAGCTTCCTGGCGGCAATTGCGGTTGGTTAAGCTGGCCCACGGAGGGCACCTGAGAAATGACCGGCCTAGGAGAAGCTGGCTGAGGAGTAGGAGCTGTCTGAGCTGGCGGGGAAGAGGGGGAGTTTTGGGCAAGAGGCTGAGGAGTAGCAGCTGCCACGCGGGGAGAAGGAGAGTTTTGAGCAGCCGGAGAAGAGGCAGGGGTTGCCGGTGGGGCACCAGGCTGAGCTCGAGTTGGCGAGGCTGGTTGATTGGGCACTACTTCTTGGCTGGGCGCTGCAGCTACAGGAGCTGGCAGGGCAGAGGGCAAGCCCTCAAACTCGAAGACCAACTGCGTTGGGCTACGCTGGGCCAGCAAGCCTTGGGGAGCTGCCGCAACGCCGGCAATTTCTACCCGCACGCTGTCACTACCTATTTGCTTGGCTTCGATGAAGCGCACTCCCGGCAGGGGAGAATCCTGACGATAGCGGCCTTGACCTCTATCCAGTTGGGCATTGGCGATATCCCCAATCCAAGACCGGCCCTGTTGGGTAAAGAACACCTGCGGACGGGCGCCCCCCGTGGTTTGGATCTCCAGTCTCATGCGGTTGCCGTGGGGCACTAGCCGAATATCGGTGATACGGCTGAGGCTTTGCGGATGGGTGGAGGTCAATTGTTGGGCAGCAGCCTCATCAGGCCGGCTTTCTACGGCCAACAGGGGCAGAGAAAGGATCAAGCTCAATGCCCATCCCCAAGCAACTCGACGGCTCATTATCCTCACACCTCACGCCCTTGTCCAAGCGTGTTCCTGCTTGACCTTCAGCACAGGTCTAGGCCGTGCTTCCCTAATCAAAGCCGAAATTTTAGCTTTTGCCACTACCTGTAGAGGCTTTTTTCTCCAATCTTCCCTACAGTCACACTAGATAGATGTCCCTCACCTCTGGGTTGCCCCTTGCGACAGAGCCCGCTGTCAGCCACCAGAGCCTAAGCAGGGTTCAGGCTGACCTATTGACCGGGTGCTGGCTGCTCTGGTTCAGATTGAGTAGGGGCGGGCTGTTCTGGTGCAGGGGAGGGTTGTCCTTCGGGCGCAGGGGCAGTACCCAAGGGAATGTCTTTGTTGTAGTAATAGGCGGTCAAGTCGAAGGCGACGTTCAGCTCCCCCCTCCCTTGAACGGGATTGAGGGAGAGGTTGCCCACGCGGAACAGAGCCCGAAAACGCTCGATGTCTCTCATGAGGTTGATAATGTCGGCGTAGGGACCCTGCACTGTGACGCGCGTGGTCTGCACCTGGATGGCTGGAGCAATGATTGCGGGCACTTCGGGGTTGTCCGAAGAAGCCGGCGTTAAAGGAGAAGGTCTGAAACTGAGCAACTGACTGTTAGGTTGCCCTTGCACCAGGCGGTTGAGATCGATCAGGTGAGTGTCGGCATTCTCAGGAGTAGCAAACAAAGCGCTGAGCTGTTGCTGCTGCCCGCGAGCCCTCTCGATCTGGTTGGGCAGATCCTGCAAGCTGGCAATCTGGCCCTGCACCTCCTGCAACTGGCTGGTTTTTTGGGCCACCTCTCTTTCCAAGGCTTGCACTTCTTCGATCAGAGGACGGAGTTGGGTGAAGGCCAGAAAGCCCGCCATGCCCACACCCAAGATTCCAATCAGAAGTCCAATGCGAATGGGAGTTAGCTCGACACCCAGCAGTACCGGCGGCCCTGCTGGAGGTGCCATCAGTTGTTCATCGTGAAAACTTTCCAGCGAGCCAGTCATCAGTTCGCCTCCGCTTGACGCAAGGTACGGATCTTTTCAACTATGCCTATTGCTCCCCGCTGTTCCAGCTCACGGGTAAACTCTGGGTCGGGATCCCCGATAGTCCGAACAGTAACTGTTATGCTGTAAGCAACGCTGGCTTCAGTTTCAGGTGTGCCCTCCGCTCGAGAGGCGCTGTTGAGGACGGCGCTGGTTACGAAGTTGGAATCCAGCAAGGTGAGCAAAAAGTCGTTCACCAAGGGAAAATCCAGCGCCTCTCCTTGTATGCTTACGGTGTCCCCAGAAGCGCTGATGTTGGTTATCCACACCCCTTGGCCAGGGATCCGGCGCCGCACTTCCTCCAAAATGGCTGACCAGGGCTGGATGGATCCCAGGAAAGAGCGGAAGCCCTCCGTCTGGGTGCGAATGGTTTGTAATTCTTGGCTGAGGCCCTGGAGTCGGGTTAACTCGGCATTGGCTGTGCTGAGTTCCCCTTCGAGGCGGGTTCGCTCTGCCCTTAGGGCATCTCTTTGGCGCAAGAAGTGGGCCTGGAAATACCAAAAACCCCCCATGGCCACGGCAGCCGCAGCAAACCCCAGGCCAAGGGCCAGGGCCCAGCTCCCCGCTCCTGCGGCAGTGGGTGGGGCAGCTATTGCCTCTGCCCCTGTCTGGACGGAGGCGGGAACTTCCGGTCTTTCTTTAAGAAAGTTGATCTCTGGGGTGTACATCTGTCGCCTCGCTTAGGTATTGCAGGTCATCCCTTGCCGGCTTCCCGCATGGCCAGACCCAGAGCTACTCCCATCGCCGGGCGCTCCTCTAGAGGCACCTCGATGGAATCCGGCACAAGGATGTTGCCAAAAGGATCCGCCAGCTCTACAGCCATGCCCAACGACTGAGATAGGAAAGCATCCACCTGGCCGATAGTGGCCCCGGAGCCGGCCAGAAAGACCTTCACCACGGGGAAGTTGCTTTCCGTGCTCGTGAAGAAGTCAATGGAGCGCTTCAGCTCATCGGCCAAGTCGGTAACAACACGCGCCACTGCGGCCACGCCTGGGTTGCTGGAAACCGCCTGCCCACCGCCAAGCAAAACCTCGTTGGGGTTGAGCAGGGGTAACCTCAGAGTTCGCAACAGCTCGCCAGTGCGACTGAAGGGCAAACTGAGAGACTGGGTCAGCACCTGCCGCATGTGGACGGTGCCGATGTTAACCGTGCGGGTAAATTGGGGGATGCCGTTGACCAAGATGCTGATCTCGCTGCTGTCGTAGCCGATGGAGCTGAGCAACACTGCCTCTTGAGGGCTGTACTGGAGGAGCTGGTCGCGGATGGTGCGAATGAGGGAGAAGCTGGCCAGCTCCACACAGCGCGCTTTCAGGTTGGCTGCTTGCAGCACCGCCAGGTAGTTGTCCACCACCTCCTTGGGGATTGCCACCAGCAGCACCTCGATGCGCTCAATGCCATCCTGGGAAAGGTCAAGGCCCAGGGGTTGGTAGTCCACATCCGCCTGATCCCGCGGGTAGGGGATGTAGAGTTCCGCCTCCTGCTCCAAAACCACCCGCCGCAGTTCATCGGCAGGCAGATCAGCCGGTAGGCGAAGGAGGCGAACAATGGCCTCCCGCGCCGGCACCGCGGTTGCCACCGGCAAGTTGGTGGGCACCTTGTACTCGCTGAGCAAGTTAGCCAAGCTCAGGCCAACGGTGTTGGGATCGAGGATGCGCCCCTCGGCCATCGCCCCCTCGGGCATTGCCACGCTGTGGTAGTGAGCCAGCCGATAGCGGCCACTACCCTGCTTTTTGAGTTGGGCAACGGCGATGCGCTCGGGGTTAATCTCCACCCCAAGCATGGTTTGGGCTTTGAAACCGCCGAAGAAG
>NZ_JANSHR010000090.1:0-87726 GCF_047461675.1 Synechococcus sp. R70.1 | reverse complement strand
CGAACACGCTGGGAAACCCCACCCTCTGCGCCACTGCTAGACGCATACTACCCAATCTGTTGGGGGGTTACCACCACTCGTAGTTGACTGCTGGCAAAGATTTGTGATAGCAGACCCTCCCTTCAACCCCTTCTAAGCAGGCGAGGCCTGCCCGTGACTACACCTGAGGTGGGAAAGGCAGAACTTGCGGCTAGAATCGTAGTCTGTAATTGCCCCTTTTGGGAATGAGAACTTGTGAATTTGACCTAGCCATCCCGGCGCCGGCCCGCCTGTACCGGGGCAGGGGCATCTTGGGGACTGTACCTCTGACGGTTCTGGGATCCCGGGTGTTGGTCATTGGGGGGGAGCGATCCCTGGCCGTGGCAGAGCTGCCCCTGAAGCGCAATTTTGCTCGGGATCCCGCCGTCCAGGTTTACTGGACTACCTACGGGGTTGACTGCAGTGAGTCGGAGCTGGCTCGCCTGCAGGCACTGGCCACAGCAGAATCGGTAACCGGCATTTTGGGGGTAGGAGGCGGCAAGGCGCTGGACACGGCCAAGCTGGTGGCCCATCGTTTGAGGATCCCAGTGGTAACGGTGCCCACCTCTGCCGCCACCTGTGCTGCCTGGAGTGCCCTGTCCAACATCTACTCCGATGCAGGCGCCTTTCAGCGGGATGTGGCCTTGGATCAAGCTCCCGCTGCCCTGATCCTGGACTATGAGCTCATTCTGCAAGCCCCAGCGCGCACGCTAGTGGCCGGGATCGGAGACGCCTTGGCCAAGTGGTACGAGTCTTCTGTAAGCAGTGGCAACTCGGAAGATGCCTTGGTGATTGCTGCTGTGCAACAAGCCCGTGTCCTGCGGGATCTGCTGTTCCAGCAATCCTTGGCGGCCTTGAGGGAGCCGGGCGGAACTGCTTGGAAGCAAGTGGTGGATGCCTGCATTTGCCTAGCGGGGATCGTCGGCGGCTTGGGAGGGGCTAAATGTCGCACCGTGGCCGCCCACGCTGTCCACAATGGCCTTACTCATCTGAGGGGGCACCGGGCCACCCTGCACGGGGAGAAAGTGGCTTTTGGCATCTTGGCCCAGCTCCGCCTGGAGGAGATCTTGCAGGGGAGCCAGTTGGCGCTAGCGGCCCGCACTCAGTTGCTGGAGTTCTACCGCCAGGTGGGACTGCCCCTGAACCTGCGGGATCTACAGCTAGATCACCTGGGATCTGCCGAGCTGCTGCACGCTGCCCAAGTGGCCTGCCAGCCGGGATCGGATATCCACCACCTGCCCTTCCCTGTTAGCCCCGAAGCCCTGCTGGTGGCCCTCACCACCACTGACGTGACCAGCTCCAGCCCCGTCCTGCCACGGGTGTAAGTCATTGTCCTTGGCAGACTCCCCTACTACGGGCTTGGCGGGCCTCGCTGTATGCCGCGGAGGTGACGCCTGCTAAAATCAGGGTTCCGCCTACCCAAGTCCACCCATCCGGGATCTCGGCAAACACCCAGAACCCGAGCAGGCTAGCCCAGAGGAGGCGGGAGAAATCCAAAGGCAGGAGCATCGTTACGTCGGCTAGCTTGTAGGCTTGGGCAAGGGCCACCTGGCCAAGGCTGCCCAACAGTCCCATCGCCACCATCCACAGCCACTGCTCCGGCGAAGGCCAGGTCCAAACCCAAACGGCAGCCAAGAAGGAAAGGGGAGTCTGCAACAGGCCCATGTAGGCAGTGATCGTGAGGCTGGACTCGGTGCGGGCGAGGATCTTAAGCACGATGATCACCCAGCCAAAAAGAAGCGCCGCCGCTAAGGCTAGCCCTGTGCCCAAAGAGAATTCGCGAAAGCCTGGCCTCAGCATCACCAAAGTCCCGACAACTCCTAAGCCCAAACCCAGCCAGCGCGAGGGGCGCATCTGTTCTCCCAGCACCCAAACCGCCATCATGCCAGCAAACAAAAGCTGGACAAAGCTCAGGGCCGTGGCCTCTGCCAAAGGCAACAGGCTGGCCGCCCAGAAGGAAAGCAGCATTCCCAGGGTGCTAATTGCCGAGCGCAGGAGGTAAAAGCTCATCTTGGCAGTGTGCAGAGAGTGGATCCCTGCTCGCAAAAGCAGCGGTACCAGGGCAAGAAACCCGAAGAGGTTGCGTAGAAACACAATCTCAAAAGGGTGCAGGGCGGGAGTGTTGAGCCGGATGATTACCCCCAAGCAGGCAAAGCAAAAGGTGGCTAGCAGCTTTAGGGCAACTCCTTGCCAAGCCCTCTTGTTTCTTTGCTCAGCAAGGCGGCTCCCTTGATGGCTGTACCTCCTCCTTGGAGTCACAGCTCACACCCAAATGGTTTAGGGACAGAGTTTTCGGCCTCAAACTCTCAGCTTAACCAGACTTTTAAGGATCCAGCCTGCGCTCCTAGGCACCCTCTGCTGTCTACCAGACTGCTCCAAGGGGCAGGGCAAAACGGGACCCCTAGCTTTTCTTGAGAATCTCCTTGAGGTAGCCAATGACCGTTTCCGGCTTGAGGTGAACCATACAGGGGTGGCCTTCCACTAGGCAGGCTTCGTTTTTGAACTTGTTTTCTGCGCAGACCCGACATTTATAGGGAGTCTGGGTAACGTAAACATGGGGCAAGCGAGGTGCCCACAGTCGCACGGGGCTAGCTCCATCGCCGTCGGCATCGTTGCCAAATAGAGCAATGGTGGGACAGCCTACAGCTGCCGCAATGTGCATTGGCCCCGCATCCACGGAGATACAGACCCGCGCCCGCTTCAGGGCCCCCGCCAGCTCGAGGAGGGTGGTTTTGCCCCGCAAGTCAATCATCCCCGTTTCAGCCAGCAGTTGCTCCTCGCCGTCGCCGTGGTAGAGGGATCGCTGCAGCTCGGGGGCGCTGCCCACTAGCCCCACCTGCAAGCCCTGGCCCTGGCACCACTGGATTACCTGGCGCCAGTATTCAAGCGGCCACATCTTGGCGCGGCGGGTGGTGGTGATGTGCACGAGGACCTCCGGCACCGGAAAATCGGGATCCCGGCTGGGGAGCTCTAGGCGGAAGAAATCCGTCTCTACGTAGGCCAGGCGGCAGAAGATCTCGGCAATGTAGTTGCTGGTGAGGATATCTCTATAGCGCTGCAAAAACTCCGGGCTGTTCCAGTCGTCGTCCTGCAGCATGCGCTGCACCGGGTCGGAGCCGGGATCCAACTTGCGGCGAAAATCCAAGGTCAGGCCAGCCCCGGCAATGTACTGGGGTCGCAGGGCCGTTACCGCTACCAGGTTGAGCTCGCTAAACTCGTCGCAATTGATGGCCAGATCGTAGGGACCAGCTTGAGCCACGCGATCCCGCACAGCGGCCGCTAGGGCCTCGAGGTAATCGGGGCGGCGGCTGTAGAGGGGGAAACTGAAGTCGATGTAGGGGCAGTGGAGCTCAAAGTCGCGGGTAATTTCGCTGCCAAAAAAATCCAGCACACAGCCAGGGTATTTTTCCTTGAGGCCACGCAAGAGGGGGATGGTGACCACAAAGTTGCCCACCTTGCTGGAAGAAAATACCGCTAGATGTGGCCGTTCCCGCAAGGGTTGGTTGGCAAACCGTTGCATAGGGCTATGCCGTCTGGGTCAGTGGTGTAGAGCCCTCTCGCTAGGCTAGCATCCCCAGGTCAGCCTTCCAGCCAAGTCCTTGGGGAGGGGCTATACCTAGGGCAAGCTGGCTTGGCTGCCATCCCAGATGACCACCACGGCAAAGCGATCCAGAAAGCCATCGGCGGCGTTCATCCGGCGCAAGTTGAAGGCATCTTCGGCAGAGATCACCAGGTCATAGCCCAGGGTGCGCAGGGCGCGGATGCGGTGGGGCCGCTCCCCAATGCGGTTGACTAACAAGCGGGCCTGCTCTTCCGAGGTGGCGTAGGCGGCTGTGCCCTCGCTGCCCACAAAGGCGGCGTTGAGATCCTGGCCAAGGTTGATGGGCGGGTAAACAGGGTTGCCATCGGGATCCAAAAGGCGCATCGACTGGCTGGGCAGAAAGTCCAGGCCGCGGGCATCGACCAGCAGCCCTGTGACCTGGGACTGGGGCCGCTGGGATCCCGCCTCCAGGCCAGTTCCACCCCCTGACCCTTGGCCTGTGCCCACCCCTGAGCCAGGACTGGAGCCGCGCACCCCGCTCTGGCCGCTGCCAGGCCCGATTACTCCCCCTTGCCCAGACCCCAAGCCACCGCCGCCGGCGCTCATGTCCAACTGGCGCAACAAGTCCAAATCGAAAATCGGCCCTTCTGATCCTGCGTTCTCGTCAGGAAATAGCTGGTCGGGAGTGACCGAACGCCAGGGCGCTTCTTGTTTCTCAAGGGTTGGGGTAGGGGATCCCCCCTGCAGGCGGTGGAGGGGAGGAAACAGTGTCTGCGCCTCGACCGCTTCCCCCGGCAAGACAAGTCCCCCTGCCAGGAGTCCCAGGGCTGCCGCCTTGATCCGGATCCCTGCGCCTTGAGTTCTCATGCCCACACCTCTTGGCCTGAAAATCCGCAGCCGCTCGTTCCCCCATGCTATCCAGGCGGGGGTGGTTTGGCAGGGGATCGCGCGCAGTCCTCCTTTCTTTCTGATCCCCAGCGATCCCCAAGCTCTTGACCAATAGGAAGAAATACGTGAACATAGGGTCATCATTACTGATCCCCGCTGATCCCAACCTGTAGTCATCAGCGGTTGGAAGACGCAAAGCCGGCGGTCACCCCAGTAGGTCAGGGGTTGCGCTTAGCCGCAAGCTGGGATCAGCCTTATCGGTTAGCCAGTTGAGTGTGCGCACAAGCCCGATTTGTTGAGGAGAGGAGGCCCCGACCATGCCACCAGAGCGGATCCCCTTAGAAGAAATGACCATCCGGCAGTTGCGGGAAGAAGCGGCCCGCTATCAGATCCCCAAGTACAGCCGCATGACCAAAGACCAGCTTATCGAGGCCATTCGGGAGGCTCAAGTCAAGGCTGGCCGTCCTATGGATGCGATGCCGGAGCCCAGCGGGCAAGAATCGGTTACCCAAACGAAGTTTGTGGGTCCGGAGGTTGCCAGCAAGCCGGATCTGGCCGATGTGGATAAAGGGTTAGGGGATCTGCCAGGTGGCTATGGCGAAAGCCGCATTGTTCTGCTGCCGCGGGATCCCCAGTGGGCCTACGCCTATTGGGATGTGCCCAACGAGGCCAAAGAGAGCAAGCGCCGCGAGGGAGGTCAGCAGTTGGCGCTGCGCCTCTATGACGTAACGGATATCGATTTCGACCGCCAGCCGGCCCACAGCATGCAGGAGTACCCCTGCGACGAGTTGGCGCGGGAATGGTACCTGCCGATCCCGGTGAGCGATCGCTCCTACCTGGTGGAGATTGGCTACCGGACGGCGGATGGTCGCTGGCTCGTGTTGGCCCGCTCGGCGGCGGTGATGGTGCCGCCAGTCTTCCCTTCTGACTGGTTTGAAGAGCACTTCCTGACAGTGCCCTTTGACATGCCCCTCCAGGGCCGCACCCTCTACCAGCTCACCGAGCCCTACAAGCGCAGCGCTACCGGCATGGGCGTGGTGGCCTACAAAGGCGACGAGCCGCAGCGGGAGAGGACGGCGGATCCCTTCCTGGACATGGTGGGGGCTTTCGAGGCGATGCGAGTAGCGGGATCCTTGTTTGGCAGCCACCAACTGGTGCCGGAGCAGGCCATCAGCTCGTTCATCGTTCCGTCCGGGGTGGGCATGATGGGCATGGCAGAAGTGCCTGCTGCTCCTTGGATGGCCTCTGGCTCGGGGTTGGGGCTGTTCTCGGGCGCTTCCGAAGTGCTACCGCGGCGCTCCCGTAAGTTCTGGCTGGTGGCCGATGCCGAACTCATCGTCTATGGAGCCACGGAGCCCGATGCCACCGTCACCATCGGGGGGCGCAAGATCCAGCTCAACCCTGATGGCACTTTCCGCTTCCACATGGCTTTCCCCGACGGCAACATCGATTTTCCCATCTTTGCTGTAGCTGCCGACGGCGAGCAAACCCGCGAGATCCACATGACCTTCGATCGCCGCACCCTCTCTCGCCGCACCAACACCAAAGAGGAGGCCCTTGAGGAACTGCTGCCCTAGAGGTTCTGCTCTTGCCCTTCCCCCTGGTTGCCAGGGGGATTTTTTTGGTCGGTAGCAGAGGACTTGCCGACCCTGGAAGAAGCAGGCTAGAGTAGAAAAGCGACGCGGGGTAGAGCAGCCTGGTAGCTCGTCGGGCTCATAACCCGAAGGTCACTGGTTCAAATCCAGTCCCCGCTATAACATCTGCAAACAGGAGGAGAGCTTCTTTACGTTTCTTGGGCCGAAGCCAGGAAGACGGCGCATGGATTCGCGGGAAATCGAGGCGTTGATACAGGCTGCCCTACCCGGCGCCAAAGTGCACGTAGAAGATACCGTGGGCGATGGCAACCATTTTCAGGCTGTTGTTGTAGCTGAGCAGTTCCAGGGCCTGTCCCTCATCCAACAGCACCGGCTGGTGAACGAGGCCTTGAAGCCCTACCTTCAGGATGGCCGTCTCCATGCCCTAGCTCTCCGTACCTTTACTCCTAGCCAGTGGGAGGAGCTTCAGGGAGCGGATCCCGGTTCAGCTCTTCAATCATCCCCATTCCCTCCTTCTTGAGCTACTAGCCAAAGCTGATACGGAGCAGAGAAAAGTCATCTTCAAGAGCCGCCCTGCCGCGGAAAGATTGGATGTGTTGCAGAACGTGATCGACGCCAATGCAGGCATGGGCGCCTAGGAACGACTTCCAGTTCTCTATCCCCCAGATCCCTTCCGAGCTGGACACTTCGTAAACCCCGTCGCTGAACACGTAGAGACAACTGTTCGCCGGGATCCGCACTTCGTCCCTGGCAAAGTCCTGCTCGGGCAAAACGCCAATGGGCAAATTGGGTGTCTTCAGCTCTAGGGGGATGGGATCCGATTGAGCAACCAACAGAGCGGGGGGGTGGCCAGCGCTGGCAAAAGAAAGCAAGCGAGATCCCGGCTGGTAAACCCCATACCAGAGGGTGAAGTACATGTCATGGTGGGATCCCATTTGGAAGGACTGGTTGAGGGCGCGCAACACCGCATCTGGCTGCCGCAGGTCGGTGTCGGGCAGGCTCTGGGAGCGCAGCTGGTTCACCACCGACACGGACAAGAGGGCGGATCCCACCCCGTGCCCTGAGACATCCAGAAGGTAAATAGCTAGGTGATCCTCGTCCAGCCACTGGTAGTTAAACGAATCGCCCCCCAGCTCCTGGGAGGGCAAAAAGCACCACTCAATCGCTATCTGGTGAAGGGGGAAGTGGGCCGGTTTGGGCAAAAGCGAGCGCACATAGCTAGCTGCTTCGGCCAACTCCGCCCGCAGTCGAGCAGTTTGCTGCTGCAGGTCATAGCTGAGCTGGTGCAAGCGTAGCCCAGCCCGCACCCGCGCTCGCAATTCATTGGGATCGATTGGCTTGCTGAGGAACTCGTCTGCCCCAGCATCTAGGCCCTGAATGCGGTCTTCGACTTCGGTGCGGGCGGTAAGCAAAATGAAGAAGGTGGTGGAAAACTTGGGATCAGCCTTGATGCGCCGGCAGACTTCCAGCCCATCCATATCAGGCATCATCCAGTCGCAGATAATCAGCCCCGGGGCTAGAAGATGGGCCTTCTCCAGCCCTTCCGAACCATTGCTGGCTATCTCGACGGTGTAGCCTTGCTGCTCCAGGGATCGCTTCAACAGCAAGCAAATGGTGGGATCGTCGTCAACAACCAGAATAGTCGTCATCCCTGCCCTCCTATCCCCGAAGCTGAAACCGCGTTCAGGCGCTCTGCCAGAACGCCCCTCTCCTCACTCGCTCTATCTGGTCGTTAACCCGCAGGGAGGGAGTTGCCGCCAGTTAGCCCGCTAGCAGTAGTAGAGGTTGCTTCCGCAATCCCCTCTATCTCTCTCTGACGCTCCCAAACCGTAATTGCCCGCTACCCAGAAACTAACTTTCTCAGGATACTTGAAGAATGGGGCTAAAGACCTTCCAGGATGCCCTTTCCCTTTGCCGCCAGGGAGAGTCGCCAAGTCCCTTGGGAGATGCAGATCACACCTACCTGGGAATACTTTCTTCTATAGTCTACCTGCAGATTCGAGAGCGTCTAACAGTCCCTTCTCCCTCGCGTTGGGGTGGTGTCCCATGAGTGCATCTCCACGATGGCCATCTTCTTCTCCACTTGAGGATGGACGCACCGCCCCGCCGCCCATGCCAACTGGAGCCCTCGAGGGGGAGATTCGTCTGGAAGACCTGGACGAGAAGCAATGGCTGGCCAGCTTATCGTCGGTGGTGCTTAACCCTGCAGCTTGGAGCTGCTTCAGCCTTAGCGAAACCAGCCGCCTGCTGCGACCTTTGCAAATTTCCCCTGATCTAACAGGAACTCTCATCCTCTCTCCCAACGCCACCGCCGAGATTGTGTACAAGTTTCTTACGCGCGACGGTCGGATTGGAACCATGAAGGGGCTGATCTCGATCGAGTCCTTTCGCAGCGAGCGGCTGTACTCCGTTTACGAGCAACTGCGTATTGAAAAAGTCATACCGGTTTTTAGCGAGTCGGTCGTCGTGCAAATCGTGGATCAGCTAAGGCCGATTTTTGCCCGCGACTTGGACGAACTGCTCTGGCAAGAAAGCTTTTACTTCACCCCCCAAGATCTGCGCCAGCCGGAGTTTTGGCTGCGCGGCCTGCGGCCGGAGGCGATCCCACGCCGCTTTCGGCCCCACCTGCAAAGGGTGTACTCCCACATCATGGGGGTGTGTCGCAGCCTGCCCAACATCGCTTTTCAACTGTGTCTGCGGGCCTACTTGGAGTACAACGACGTCAAAAACCACCATCTCCTCGCCCTGCTGCTTAGCAAGTATTTCTATACGCTCTACCGCATCGGTGGGCTGGACGGCTGGGAAAGTCGGGATCCGGTGGAGGTGGGATCCCTGTGCTCTTCCAATCGACGAGCTCGGCTGCGGGCTCTTTCTCACTTGCTGACTCTGGACAACGACAGCGACGAACCGCTGGCAAGCCTCGGGAGTCCAGGGCCGGGCGGCAGTTGTTTCAGCGGAGAGTGGGAGCCTGCTGCTAGCGAGGTGCCGAGTACGGAAGAAATCGAAAAGCTACGGCAAGATGTAGAGGCAGCGCGCAGCCAGGCCGCCGCGGCCCAGCAGTTGGTAGCTCAATATCAGGAAGAGAAAAAACAAGAGCTGCTCAACCGCCTCCAGGATCCGAAGAAGTTTCTCCTTTTCAGCCTCCATCAATTTTTCGACACCCTCTTGGTCTCCCTACCCGTAGAGGTGAAAAGCGAGTACGGGTCAGCTTGGGTACCGCGCACCTCCTACTTGGACGAGAAAGACCGGGACAACCTGACCGAGCATTTGCACTGGATCACCAGCGAGGCCTATTTGCTGAGCATCCCCTTTGCCGAGTCAACCATCATCGGCTACTGGCGGGTTTTGGCCGATTCGTTCTACAGCCAATGGATTTTGAACCAGTACAAGCAGTTGCAAAGCTACGGAGTGGATCTGGAGCAGCAGGGCATCCAAATCCTGGAGCGAGAACAATTTTTGCATGAAGTGCAACTGCGCTTTGCTGCCCGCCACCGCGAGATCGTGACTCAAAATGTGGAGAAGATCAGCCAAATTCTGGTGGATAGCCTGGCCAAGCGGGTGGCCCTTAACACCAGCCAGCAAAGCTTTCAGGCGATGCGAGCCAAATTGACCACCGTTTTGGATATGGAGATCTCCCGCAAAGATATGGGGGCAGTGCGGCGGCTGATCGACTACTTTACCGATGTGTTTTTGGGCAAGCAGGAGGAGTTGCGCTCGCCCTATCCGGTGGGCACGATTTTACAGGTCAAAGCGGCCATTGAAGCTCGCCCCCCCGACAGTCGCAGCCGCATTGGCCTGGAAATCTTAAACCAGATCTACCGCGAGTACGTCCCTGTCCTGCAGTAGGCGAGGGATCCCACAGGCAGGCAACTGGCCTCAGAATAGGGCTACGTCTCGGGTTAGGCGATCGAGAGTCCCCATGCGCTACCGCCAGCTTGGCCACAGCCCTCTCCAGGTTTCAGAGATCTGCCTGGGCACCATGACGTTTGGTGAGCAGAATACCCAGGCCGAGGCTTGGGAGCAGCTCGACTACGCAGTGGAGCACGGGATCAACTTCATCGATACGGCGGAGATGTACCCGGTGCCAGCGCGGGCGGAGACCCAGGGAGCTACAGAACGCTACATCGGCGAGTGGCTGCGGCACCAACCCCGGGATCGCCTCGTCATAGCCACCAAGATCACCGGCCCCGGTCGGCCCTGGCACTGGATCCGCGGCGGGTCTTTGTCGATCACCCGCGACAACCTCAAACAGGCAGTGGCCGGTAGCCTCAAACGCCTAAAAACCGACTACATCGACCTCTACCAAATCCACTGGCCGGATCGCTATGTGCCGCTGTTTGGGGGCGTGGCCTACGACCCTTCTCAAGAGCGGCCCACAGTTCCCATTGCTGAGCAACTGCAGGGGCTGGCGGAACTGGTGCAGGAGGGCCTAGTGCGCTACATCGGCCTGAGCAATGAAACCCCCTGGGGACTCTGCGAGTTCTGCCACGTGGCCGAGCAATTGGGCTTGCCCAAGGTGGTCTCGATTCAGAATGCCTACAGCCTCCTCAACCGCACGTTTGAAATGGGCTTGGCGGAAGTCTGCCGCCACGAGCAGGTGAGCTTGCTAGCCTACAGTCCCTTAGCTTTTGGAGTGCTGACAGGAAAGTACCTAGGGGGCGCCAAGCCGCCGGGATCGCGCTTGGTTTTGTTTGAGAGCTTTGGCCAGCGGTACCGCAAGCCCAATGTGGAAGAGGCCGTAACCGCCTATGTCCAGATTGCCCGCCGGCACGGCCTGACCCCTGCCCAGTTGGCTTTGGCCTTTGTGCGCAGCCGTTGGTTTGTCACTAGCACCATCATCGGGGCCACCAATCTCGCCCAGCTCAAGGAAAACCTCAGTTGCCTGGAGGTGGAGCTATCGCCTGAGATCCTGGCGGAGATCGAGGCGGTGCACCAGCGCTACCCCAATCCTGCCCCCTAAAACGGCTGGCAAAACCGGCAGCCGGATAGAACTTTTTGGAAGGTTTCCCTGTCTGAGTGCGCAGTTTGGCTCGTCTTCTTCAACCCTTCTGATATCAGCCCCTAATGGGGTGCTTAGTACATTGCCGGGCTCAATGGACAGCAGATTATCGGCGGCTTCCCGGACGGCACCTTTCGCCCCAACGATGTCCCCAGCCGCGCCCAGGCCATCACTGTCTTGACCTGCGCTGCCACTAACGGCAAGCTCCTTGAGGATCCCGGCCAAATTGACGCTATCCTGGCCGGCTTCGAAGACGTCAACCTGGTTCCCAACTTCGCCCCTGCCCCCATCGCAACAGCGGTTCAGGAAAACTAGCGGACGTGCCCGGCCAATAGGCCTTAATAGTGCTTCTTGGCCCTTGCCACCCCTACATCTAGGGGGGTGAGGCCAGTCAGGATGCTAAGCTACTGCCAGGTGTGACTGGATGGGATCCATGAGCTCAGCGTTGCGGCCATTTTCGCTGTCGTGGCAAAGGGTTGGCTTGGGGTGGCTGGTGGGCGGAGTGCTGTGGGCTGCTGCGGCTACTGCAGTTGCTGCCCAGCAGTTTGAGTTTACTCCCCAAGCTCCTCAGCCCAGTCCCGTCCCCACCCTCCCTCTGCTCAGCGACCCGCCCGGTTCCACGGCTCCGCAAGCCCTGCCGCCGGTGCCTCAGGTGCCGCAAATGCCGCTGGATTCCACGACCCCGGTTTTGGATCCAATCCCGGTGGTGCCCGCTCAAACAGCCCCAGGTGAGCAAGCTTCTCCAGGCGAAGCCTATTCCTACCAGCGGCGGCCCGACCTTAGCCCAGGGGGAAACCGGGCCGGAGCCACGCGGGGCGAGCTGCCAGCCGGTACCCGCCTTCTCCTCACAGTCTACCGCCCCATTACCTTCCAGCCCTACCAGGCCATCAGTGCCCATCTGGAGGTTGCTGAGCCGGTGGTGGATCGCTTTGGCCAGGTGGTGATCCCGCCAGGGAGTGTGGTGTGGGGCACCTTCGAGCCGGTCTACCAAGAACTGAAGCTTTCTAGCCGGGAGGTGGAGGGCGCCAGTTCCCAAGAGCGGGTTGTCGGCAGCCGCTTTGTGGCTCATCGCCTCACCATTGGCTTTTCCACTTATCTCGTCAGAGGTCAGTCTTCTCTGCTGCCGGTTGGGCTGGATCGCAACACCGATATGGGCACCACCGTCGCGCGGGGAGCGGGCTACGGAGCAGCGGGCGGGTTGGCCTTAGGGGTGCTTACCGGGGGATGGGGTTTCTTGCCCATCTTGGCCGGCAGTCTCGTGGGCGCAGCTGCCAGCGCTACCAACATTGACCGGGTGGTGACGCTGCAGCCCAATACCCTGGTGGAGCTGGAACTCACGGACAGCCTGATCATCCAATAGCGTGGGCAGTGTTACCCCGGCTTGCTAAGGCCGGAGCAGTCAGCGGCAGGTCGGTAGAGTAGAGAAGAGCCCCTAGTTTGCCCCATGGCCGTCTGGACCTACGTTGTGCCCCCCTTGGCCGGGCTGGTGATCGGCTACTTCACCAACGACATCGCCATCAAGATGCTCTTCCGGCCCTATCGCCCCTACCGGGTCTTCGGCTGGCGCATTCCCTTTACCCCCGGCCTGATCCCGCAGAATCAGCCCCGCCTGGCCAAGCAGATTGCCAAGACCATTATGGGATCCCTGCTTACGCCGGAGGAGCTGCACAACTTGGCTCGCAAGCTGCTGCAAACCGAGCGCATGCAAGCAGGGATCCGCTGGCTGCTAGGGGTGGCTTTGGATCGGCTGCAGGATCCCCAGCACCAACAGCAAACGGCGCAAGTGCTAGCTCGCATCCTGGCGGATCTGTTTAACGAGTCGCTGCCTCGCCTGGTGAAGGTGCTTGCCCGTCAGGAAACCTTTTTGGAGGGGCCAATTAACCAACTGTTCGACCAGGTGCTGCTGGAACTGCGCCTCAATGCGGAGCAGGCCCGGCAGCTTTCGGAGTGGATCCTGAACCAGGCGCTGCCCCCAAAGGTGCTGCGGCAGAACCTAGTGGACTTTCTTACCGATCGCAACATCGAAGCCTTGGATGAAGAGTTTCGCGAGCGGGCCACCGGCTCCTACTGGGTGGTAGCCAACTTGTTTGGCCTCAAAAACGCCCTGCTGCGTCTGCGCGCCTATTGCCTGGAAGATCCGGAAGGTGCAGAAGCCCTCTTGGCGGATCTGCTCAAAGACCTCAACGCTTCGCGCCGCCTGACAGAGCTCTTGCAGAACCTCTCGCTGCAAAACCTGCCCCTTTCTGCTGTGCGCCAGTTGCGCCGCACCCTGCGCGACGGGATCCAAGACTACCTGCGCTCCCAGGGAGCCGATGCCATTCGCAGCTTGGGAGAGAGTATTGACTGGGAAAAGGTAGCCAGCTTGGTGTTGGGGCGGCTGCGCAGCTCCAAGGCTGTGATGGCCTCCATTGACCAGATCAGTGCTGATCTCGCCTTGATCCTGGAGCGCCACTTGGAGCGCGACTTAGAATCTCTCATGATGCAGGTGATCCCCGTGTTGAACTTGGATCAGGTGATTGCTGACAAAGTTAACGCCACTTCCCCTGCTGAGCTGGAGCAGGCCATTCAGCAAATTGTGCGTCAGGAACTGCAGGCCATCGTCAACTTAGGAGGGCTGCTGGGATTTCTGGTTGGCTGCGTACAAGTGCTGTTTTTGCTGAGGTGAGCTGTTGGCTGCCGTTAGGATAGTGGAATGAGGTTAATAATTCTCCACACCTCCGATCTCCACGCCAACCTGCATCCCTGGAACTACTTTACCGGGAGCCCTGCAGAGCACGGCCTAGCTAAGGTAGCCACCCTGATCAAGGAGGTGCGGGCTAGCAGCCAAGACCCGGTGTTGCTCATTGATAGCGGCGACACCATTCAGGGCTCCCCCTTAGGCACCTACTACGCCCAGGTGGAGCGGGCCTCTCCTCACCCCATAGCCCAGGCTCTCAACGCCCTTGGCTACGATGCCTTCACGCCAGGCAATCACGACTTCAACTTTGGGCTGCAGGTGCTGCAGGATTTCGCCGCCGACCTCCGCTGTCCCACCCTCTGCGCCAATATTCTCCGCCACAACGGGGATCCCCTCTTCCAACCCTACGTCATCCGGGAAGTGGGCGGGATCCGCGTTGGCCTGTTGGGGCTGACCACTCCCCGCATCGACACCTGGGAGCGTCCCGACTACATCGCAGGGCTGCGCTTTGCCCCCCTGCTGGAAACGACCCAGCACTACCTGTCGCTGCTGCGGCCTCAGGTGGACGTGCTGGTGCTGATTTTGCACAGCGGCCCTGACCGGTTGCCCCCTCTGCGCACCCCCGAGGCCTGGCTTAGCCTGGAGCGCTCCGGCTGGGTGAGCAACAAGAGTCTGGCAGGAGAAAACGAGCTGCTGGCTTTGGCCCAGCTTGAGGGCATCGATGTCATCCTTTCCGGCCATACTCATCAGACCATTGCGGGCTTAGGGGGAGCTAAGGCCCTGGTTGTCCAGCCCGGCTACTGGGGTAGCCACCTTTCCCAAGTTTCCCTAGAGCTGGAGCGCCACGGCAGTGGCTGGCAAGTGGTTCGCAAAACCGCCCAGTTGCTGGCGGCAGAAGGGATCCCGGCCGATCCCCAATTCCTAGCCCTCACCGAGCCCTACCACCAAGCTACCTTGCGCTACATCCGCCAGCCCATTGGCTATGCCTGCTGTGCCTATCGCGGCGGGCTGGCAGCCCGTTTGGGAGCCAATCCTCTAGCGGAGCTGCTGCATCAGGCCCAACTGCAGGCGGTGCGGGAGGCCGGCCTCTCGGCGGAGCTCTCTCTGGTTAACATCTGTAGCAATGCGGGGTTGGCGGCAGGCCCCATCTTCCTGCAAGACGCCTACAGCCTCACCGTCTACGACAACACCCTCTGCCTTCTGGAGATCACCGGCGACATTCTGCGGCGCGCTCTTGAGCAGACGGCTGGGTATTTTCGCCAGTTGGATCCCAAGCACCTGCCAGCCGATCCCAAGGCTGTCGTCGCCCCCGAGGCTCGCGGCTACACCTTCGACCTCTACCACGGTATCCACTATTGCTTTGACCTCACTCGGCCCGTGGGCGAGCGCCTGGTCAGCTTGCAATTTCGCGGCCAGCCGGTGCAACCGGAGCAAACCTTTCGCCTAGCCATCAACCACTACCGCGCCGGTGGGGGCGGTGGCTACAGCATGTTCCAGGAAGCCCAAATGCTCTGGATCTCTGCCGAGAGCATCCGCGATTTTCTCGCTCGCCACATCCGCACCCATTCCCCCCTCCAGCCTATCTACAGCCACAACTGGCACCTCATCCCCAACTTGGCCGAGATCTACTTTCCCCAGAGCTTGAATCGATCCCAGGAGAGTCTGCTGGTGGGCTAGAGCCACCAACGCCACAACTGGCCGCTAGAGCAGCCGGTAGAATACGATCAGCATAGAGCCTGGTTTGGCTGAGTACAGCAGTGGTTCTGAGGCGCCAAACTTGGCAGTTGTGGCTACTGCTTGGTGCTTGTCCTTATGACTGCTGAAGAAAAGCAACCGATGCCCCCAGAAGAGACCTATCCTGAGCTCCAGGAAGAAGAAATCAACGTGGAAGCAGAGCTGGAGAAGCTCATTTTGGAAGACCGTGAAGCAGAGGTCGGCACCTCCCCTAGCGAGGCTTCTCCAGATCTCAACGAGACCCTCAGGCAGCTCCAGCAGGAGTTGGAAATAACGCGCCAGAAACTGAAAGAGAAAGAAGACTCCTACATACGCCTTTACGCTGACTTTGAGAACTACCGGAAGCGTACTCAGCGAGAACAGGAGGAGCTTAGCCAAAGGGAACGACGGCGATTTGTGCTGGAGATCCTGCCGGTTGTAGATAGCTTTGAGCGGGCCCAGCAGCAGTTAAGGATCGAGACTGAGCGCGAGCGGGAACTGCACAACAGTTACCAGAGCGTCTATCGCCTACTGGTGGAGTCTTTGAAAAAAATGGGCGTATCCCGCATGAAATCAGTGGGCCAGCCCTTCGATCCCAGCCTGCACGAAGCCATAGCCCGCCAACCCAGCAGTGAGTACCCCGAAGATGTGATAGTTGCCGAATATCGGCCAGGCTACAAGCTGGGCGATGTGGTGATTCGCCATGCCATGGTAGCTGTCTCTGCGGGCAGTCCCAGCCCTGAGCCTTCTTCGCCAAGCGAGGGGGCCAACCCTCAACCCAGGGCTGAAGACACCCCTGATGCTTCCCAAACTGCTCCCAGTCCTTAGCAAATCAGAGAGCCACAGTGAAGGTGAAAGCACCACCTGAAGGTTTCTGGAGGACTCTGGGCAGAATGATTCGGTGGGATGGCGTTTGATGCGCGGGAAAAGGGGCTATGGGGAAGGTTGTCGGGATCGACCTAGGGACTACCAACAGCTGTGTGGCAGTCTTGGAGGGGGGTCAGCCCGTGGTGATTACCAATGCCGAGGGAGGGCGCACCACCCCTAGCATCGTCGGCTTTGCCAAGAACAATGTCCGCTTGGTGGGACAACTGGCCAAGCGCCAGGCCGTCACCAATGCAGAAAACACCATCTACAGCATCAAACGCTTTATTGGCCGCACCTTTGCTGAGACCGAAGAAGAGCGGAGGCGGGTTCCCTACAAGGTGATCCCTGGCCGGGACAACATGGTGGAGGTGGTGGCACAGGATCGCGCCTACACCCCCCAGGAGATCTCCGCCATGATCCTGCAAAAGCTAAAGGCCGACGCGGAGGCCTACCTAGGGGAGCCAGTGACCCAGGCCGTGATTACCGTCCCTGCCTACTTCACGGATGCCCAGCGCCAGGCTACCAAAGATGCCGGTACTATCGCGGGGCTGGAGGTGCTGCGCATCATCAACGAGCCGACAGCGGCAGCTCTCGCCTACGGGCTAGACAAGCAGGATCAGGATCTGCGCATCTTGGTCTTCGACCTGGGTGGGGGTACCTTCGATGTCTCTGTGTTGCAGGTGGGCGGCGGCGTGTTCGAGGTAAAAGCGACTGCTGGCAACAACCACTTGGGCGGGGATGACTTCGACCAGCGAATTGTGGATTGGCTCATCCGTCAGTTTCTCGAGACGGAAGGGATCGACCTTTCTCAAGATCGCATGGCCCTACAGCGGATGCGGGAGGCGGCGGAGAAAGCCAAAATCGAGCTCTCCAGCACCCAGGTTACCTTGATCAATTTGCCTTTTATCGCCGCCGACGACTCTGGGCCCAAGCACCTGGAAGTGGAGCTAACCCGCGCCCAGTTCGAAGAGCTGGTGCGAGATCTGGTAGAGGCCACCGTCGAGCCTACTTTCCAGGCCCTGCAGGATGCAGGCCTCTCCCCGGAGGACATCGACCGCGTGCTGCTGGTGGGAGGATCGACGCGGATCCCGGCTGTTCAGGCGAAAATTCGGCAAATCTTCAAAAAAAATCCAGATCGCTCTGTCAACCCCGACGAGGCAGTGGCCCTTGGCGCAGCCATCCAGGCAGGCGTGTTGGGCGGAGAGGTCAAAGACCTGCTCCTGCTGGACGTGATCCCTCTCTCCATTGGCGTGGAAACCTTGGGGGGGGTGTTCACCCGCATCATCGAGCGCAACACCACCATTCCCACCAGCAAAACCCAGATCTTCTCCACAGCCACTGACGGCCAGACAATGGTGGAAATTCACGTCCTGCAGGGGGAGCGGGCCATGGCTAAGGATAACAAGACCTTGGGCCGTTTTCAGCTAACTGGGATCCCGCCAGCCCCTCGCGGAGTGCCCCAGATTGAAGTCTCGTTTGATATCGATGCCAACGGTATCCTCAAGGTCTCAGCCCGCGAGAAGAGAACAGGGCTTGAGCAAAGCATCACGATCACCAACCACGGCGGCCTCAGCAGCAGTGAGATTGAGCGGATGCGCCGGGAGGCGGAACTCTACGCGGAAGAAGATCGCCGCCGGCGCCAGTTGGCGGAAGCCCGCAACCAGTCAGACAGCCTGCTCTACAACTACGAAAAGACACTGCAGGACAATGCCAGCCGCCTCAGTGAGGCCTGCCGCCAGCGGGGGGCCCAGGCAGCGGGCACATTGAGGGCACTGCTGTCAGATGATAACGTAGACTTAGCGACTTTGCAGAAGGCAATGGAAGAGCTGAGGGCAGCGCTCCTGGAGATGGGGAGCGAGATTTATGGCCCTTGCTGAGCAAAGTTGCCGTTAGGTCGTCTAGCCAGTTGTGTCTTCAGCGAGTTTGAGCTTTCTTTTTCTGAAGCGTTTCTATGGCCCGCGACTACTACGAAATCTTGGGGGTTAGCCGTGGTAGCTCCAAGGAGGAGATTAAGCGCGCCTATCGCCGGCTAGCTCGCAAGTACCACCCCGATGTCAACAAGGAGCCAGGGGCTGAGGATCGCTTCAAGGAGATCAACCGCGCCTATGAGGTGCTCTCCGATGACGAGCTAAGGGCCCGCTACGATCGCTATGGCGAGGCAGGGCTAAGCGGAGCAGCAGCAGCCAGTGGGTTCCAGGATTTCGGTGGAATTGGCAGTTTTGCTGACCTGTTTGAGAGCTTTTTCACCAATTTTGCCGGAGCAGGGATCGGCTATGCCCGTAGCCGCCAAGGGCCGGTACGGGGGGATGATTTGCGTTTTGACCTGAAGCTGGAGTTTCTTGAAGCCATCTTCGGGGGCGAAAAGCAAATCCGCATCAGCCACCTGGAAACCTGTCCTGTCTGCGGGGGCAGCGGCGCTAAACCGGGCAGGGGTATGAAAGCCTGTCCCACTTGTGGCGGCATTGGCCAGGTGCGACGGGCCACCCGAACGCCCTTTGGCAGTTTTACCCAGGTCTCCACTTGTCCCACCTGCGGAGGAAGCGGCCAGGTGCTGGAGGAGCCCTGCTCCCACTGCAACGGAGAGGGAGTGATCCAGACTACCAAGAAGCTGCGCATCAACATCCCTGCCGGCGTGGACAGCGGCACCCGTTTGCGGGTTGCAGGCGAAGGAGACGCCGGTCGGCGTGGCGGCCCGCCAGGAGATCTCTATGTCTACCTGTCGGTCGAGCCGGATCCCGACTTCCAGCGGGATGGCCTCACCATTCTCTCCGAGGTGCGGGTGAGCTACCTGCAAGCTATCTTGGGAGCCAAAGTCTCAGTGCCCACGGTAGACTCAAAAGCCGGCCTAGAGGAAGAAACGGAGCTAGTCATCCCCCCTGGATCCCAGCCAGGCACTGTGCTGGTTTTGGAGGGCAAGGGGGTGCCGCGTCTTGGCAACCCAGCGGTGCGGGGTGACCACAAAGTCACGCTGGTGGTGGAGATCCCCACCCGCCTCAGCGCAGAAGAGCGAGAGTTGCTCCTACGCTTGGCTGAGCTGCATGGAGAACGCACCAACAAGCGGGATGGCTTCTTGAGCGGGCTGTTGCGTGGGCTAGCCCAAAGGCCTGGCCATCGGGAGCGGGAGGAGGAATGATGGCAGAGGCAGTTCCCCCCCAAGACGTAAAGCTGGTTCTGGATCAGCGCGGGATCCCCTGTCCGCTCAACTACGTGCGCGCTAAGTTGCGCCTAGAACGCATGGCCCCAGGGGAGCTGCTGGAGCTGTGGCTGGATGCAGGGGAGCCCCTGGAGCAGGTGCCCAAGAGCTTGACGATGGCGGGCCATTCCATTGAAGGGCAACAAGCGGCGCCCGAGGGATATTACATCCTCTGGGTACGCCGTGGGAACTTGGCATGAGCCACCGGAGGGAGGGGCAGGGATCCACTTGCACCGGCTGGGTGCGAGCTGCCCAGGCCAACTTTTATCGCGTGCGCATCGATCCCGAGCTGGCTGCCCTCTTTCCCGAGATCGAGGGGCATTTCCCCGCCCAAAAGCCGCTGCCGGCAGAGCTCCTCTGCACAGCGCGGGCCAAGCTCAAAAAAGGGGGACAGCAGGTGATGGTGGGAGACTGGGTGGAGGTTAGCCTGCCCCCAGCAGCTGCTCCTCTTTGGCCAGAGCGGGGGGCGATTGAGGCCATTCTGCCGCGGCGAACTCAGCTGTCGCGGCCGGCCATTGCCAACGTGACCCAGGTCCTGGTGGTGGTGGCTCTGGCGGATCCGGAGCCCGACCCCGACGCCCTCAGCCGTCTGCTGGTGCAAGCAGAGGCCAGCCACCTGCGGATTCAGGTGGTGTTCAACAAGTGTGACTGTGTCGAAGCGGCGGTAGCCGAGGAGTGGCGGCAGCGTTCGCAGCGGTGGGGGTACGAGCCCCTGTTGGTCAGTGCCCTGACTGAGGCCGGGATCCCCGAGCTCCGCCGTCGTTGTCGGGATCAGATCTCCGTGGTAGCCGGCCCCTCGGGGGTAGGCAAGTCCAGCTTGCTCAACCGGCTGCTGCCAGGTGTTCAGCTGGCCACCCAAGCGGTGTCAGAGAAGCTGCGCCAGGGGCGGCACACCACTCGCCACGTGGAGCTGTTCCCTCTGCCAGAAGGCGGTTGGATTGCCGATTCGCCGGGGTTCAATGCTGGCGAAGGGATCCCGCCGGTTTCACCTCAGCAGCTAATCCACTGCTTTCCGGAGGTGCGGGAGCGACTGGGCACCTGCCAGTTTCGCGATTGCCTGCACGATCGGGAGCCGGGTTGTGGGCTGCGGGAGCTGGACTGGGAGCGGCGAGCGTTCTACCTGCAGCTTTTACACGAACTCCAGGAAGCGCAAGCGGCAAGTTTCAAGCCAAGCGGGGAAAGACATCACTTTCCCTGCCGCAAGCAGAGCCGTCAGGTCCTAACCAATCCCGAACTCGACTGGCAGGAGGATTGAGGCAGCCTCTGCCGCAGCCAAGGTTATTGTCTCCGCCGCTGGCTTCATGATGTGATGATGGTGGTACCTCTTGGGCCATGCTCCTCCAGAAACAGCCTAAGCCTAAAGCTCTCGCGTAGCAGCTCTTATGGCTCTCTCGGATCCCCTTGGCCTTGTTGTGCAGGCGGTGCAGCAGGGCGGGTACGCAGACCGAGTGAAAAAGCTGGTTTACTTTACTTGCACCCGCACTTGGACCAACGACGCCAGCAAGCTGAGCGAAGAGGAGCTAAGGGCCCTGTTGGAGCAGCTCTGCCGTGAGCATGCGACCCTTGAGGACCTGGGCCAGCGTTTTCGCGACGCCATCCATTGCCTTAACAAAAAGGCCGAATACGCCCGCATCGCCAAGCTGCTGCTGAGCAAGCTCCAGCCCCTCTACCAGCCTTCTCAGCTAACCCAAAGGGATCTCAGCAGCTCAGCCAGGGAGGCTCCTCCGCTGGAGTACGGCGGCCTACACCTGCGCAAGCAAGCCTACGATCCGTTTGAGCTGCGGGCTGGGCTGATGCAGCAGACCAGTCCGTTGCGGGCCAAGCTGGTTCTGTTTACAGCTCTGTACCACAAGCTAGAGCCCACAGGGCAAGGGTTGGCGACCCTGAGGCGCTATAGCCTCGACGAATTGCTCAAGGCCCTCTACGAAGCCTGCAACTCCCCCCAGGAGCTGGAGGCGCGGCTGCAGCAGGCGGTGCGGCAACTCCAGGAACCTGAGCAAGATGCCCAGGCAGCCAATGCCCTGCTGCAGATGTTGCAGCCCCTCTACGCTTATGTGCCCCTAGAAACGGTTGCCGGCGGGGGGCTGGCTGCCGAAACCCCCACTGCTGATCTCGACTGGCTAAAAGGGGAAAGTGCGGCTGGGGGGGTGGAGTCCAGTGGCATGAGCTGGCTGGAGCCGGAACTTTCCCTAGCTGGCCCTCCTGCCATCGCAGCCCAAGAGCTCCCGGAACCCTGCCGCCAACTGCTGCAGCGCAGCGCCGGATCCCTGATGGTTACCCTCGAGAACACCCTAAGCGACTTGGGCAATGCCCTGGACGAGATCCTGCAGGACGAGGATCCAGCCCAATACCTCACCCTCAAGCACCAGGTGCTGCGCGGCTTTCTCAAAGACTTTGAGGGATCCGCCGCCTTGTTTAGAGGGATCCTCGAAAAGCTGGAGCAATCCGAGTGGCGCTTGTTAAGGCCGACAGAAGAAGGGGTCGAGACGCCACCTCAGCCAGGAGATCCCTATGCGGCCCTGCGGCAGGTGCTGGCCAATAGCGATCTGGTCCAGCAGAAGCCTCACCTGCAGCAGGAGGTCATGCGCTTGGTACGGCGCAGCAGTGGCACGCTCAAAGCCGCCATTGAAAATGCTCTGAGCGAGTTGGGACAAGCCTTAGAGGAGCAGTTGCAGAGCCATCCTCTCGAGGAGGCCCTAGTTCTCAAGTACCAGACCTTGCGCGCCTTTTTGCAGGAAATCGAGGCAATCTCCGCCAAGTTCACCACCTTCCTAGCGCGCATGGAGGAGGCGGAGCGCCGTCTGTTTGGCCTGGCCTGAGAGTCGGGCCTCTTAAAATGGCTGCTAGGAGCGGACCAGCCTGCTATGGATGCTAAAGATCTGCTCCGCCTGTACCGAGGGGGGTGCACTTCCTTCGTAGGCGAGAACCTGGCCGCCCTTGACCTCAGCCGAGCCGATTTAATTGGGATAGACCTCTCCCAGGCCAACCTGCAGAGAGCCAGCTTCATCTTTGCCTACTTGGGGCGAGCCAAGCTAAGCAAAGCCAACCTGGTGGGAGCCGACCTCAGTGGAGCCAACCTCAACCAGGCCGACTTGAGCGAGGCAGATCTCAGGGACGCTCAACTGCACGGTGCCACCTTGCAAGGGGCGGACTTGCACCGGGCCAACCTGAGGCTGGCCCTGTTGATTGACGCCAACCTCATCGATGCCGATCTCCGCTGGGCCGACTTGACCAGCGCCAACCTGGAGGGGGCTTGCCTGCGTGGAGCCAATCTCCGCTACGAGAGCCGCCGAGGAGCGGTGTTGCGCAGCGCCAACCTCAGCCGCGCCGATCTTAGGGGGGCCAACCTATCGGGAGCAGATCTGACGCGGGCCAATCTCAGCAGGGCCAACCTCAAAGAGGCTAGTCTAGTTGGGGCGCACTTGCAGGGGGCCAACCTGCAGCAAGCCTGTTTGCAGGGAGCCATCCTCAGCAACGCTGACCTAAGGGAGGTTTGCTGTTTAGGCGCAAACTTGCAAGGGGCGCAGATGGGAAAGGCCAATTTGAAGGAGGCGAAGCTTAGCCAGGCCAACTTGGCAGAGGCCAACCTTAGCGAAGCAACTCTAGAGGGTGCCGATCTTTCTGCTGCCTGTCTGTGCTCGGCCAAGCTGGCGCGGGCGGATCTGAGTCGAGCCAATCTGGCTGGAGCTGATCTGCGGTCTGCCAACCTTGTGGACGCCTACTTGGGTCGCACCAACCTAGAAAATGCTGATCTCAGCAACGCCCTCCTCACGCGCGCCGATCTGAGCACGGCCAACCTCAAGGGGGCCAACTTGCGTGGAGCCACGCTTCCCGATGGGCGAACTGGCTAAGGCGGGGATCCACCCCGCTAAAGGTGAGGTTTTCCGCTGTCTGAGGGGCATGGCAACCGCTACTCTACCAGGGGAGGGGTGGGAGCAGAGGGATCCGTGAACAGCCGCCGATTTCTGTCCCTGCTGGAGGCCCTTTGGGCTGAGCTGCCCCTGCCAGAATGGTTGCCGGGGGCAGGGGGGCGCGTCTGGCAGCAGGCAGTGGCTGCGTTGCTGCGGCTATGGCAGGAGGTGGGTCAATTTGGCGTGGTTATCGGCGGGCCGGTACCCTGGTGGCCTTTTTGGATGATAGGGGATCCGCCGTCCCTGGAGGCGTTGCCATGCCGCCCCGGAGAGCTTGCGCGGGAGGCCCCTTGGCTGTTTACGCCGAATTTGCCGCCGGAGTCTATCCCAGCTCCTGGCCACACCGTGATCCCTCTCTTGCCCCAGGATCCGCTGGTGGAGGAGCCATTTCTGCTGCTGCTTACGCCTGCTTTTGCCGTGATAGCCGTCCAGGGGTACCACCCCCACACCCGCCAAAGGGGAATGATGCTCTCTTTCGAGCCGGAAGTGGTGCGGCGGGCCTGGCAGAACTTGGAGGAACGGGTGCAGCAGAGCAAACCCGAGCAGCTAGCCGCTTGGCGGGAGCTGGCTCTCCACTACCCCCTGACCAAGCCTCCTGGGCGGGTGCTGGCTCGCTTTAGCAGCTTCCTCTTGCTGGGTTCACTCGCTGAGGCGGGATCCCCGCCCGCCCGCCTGCCTCCCGCCAGAACCGAAGGGGAAAGCCGGGCAGCCCGACCCAAAGAAAAGTCGCAGAAGCCCCCTTCCGCTGTGGAAGCAGACGCCCGCATCCCTACCGCGCCAAGCTCCCAGAGCAGCCTCTCGGAGGCGGAGCTATTGCGAGCTCTCATCCACGAGATCCAGACTCCCCTCAGCACCATCCGCACCCTGGCCAGTCTCATCCTGAAGCAGCAGGACCTGCCACCGCGGGTGCGGGAATACGTGGAAAAGATTGACCGCGAATGTACCGAGCAAATCAACCGCTTCAGCCTCTTTTTCCAAGCCACTGAGACAGTGATGCCCCCTGCTGGGAAAGGGGAGGGGCGCCGACTGCAACTGGAGCCGATTGCGCTGGTGGATCTGGTGCGGCAAAACCTGCCGCGCTGGCAAGACCAGGTAGAGCGGCGGGGATCCCGCTTGGAGTTGGAGATCCCTGCCGAGCTGCCCGATGTGGTCAGCGATCCCAAGGCCCTGGAAGCGGTGCTATTTGGAATCATCGACCGCCTGGCCCGCAGTACCCCCGCTGGCAGCCACATCCGCGCCCAATTGCTCAGCGCTGGCGAGCTGGTGAAGCTGCAGTTTCAGGTAAACACCCCCGAGGGGAGTGACACCTCTAGCTTGGAACTCAAGTCCCCTCAAGCAATTGGCCAGTTGCTGGTGGTGCAGCCAGACACTGGGGCCATTAGCCTCAGCCTGCCAGTGGCCCAAACCCTGTTCCGGGCCTTGGGGGGCTATCTCACTGTGCGCCACCGGGCTCGGCAAGGGGAAATTCTCAACATCTACTTACCCCGCCAGCTCTAGTCTGGATCCCAGGCTCGAGGAGATAGGGCTAGGATCCATTTATGTGCCCCAGGAGAGCCGAGAGGGGGGATCCATGCCAGCAAGAAAAAAAGTTGCCCAGCCCCAGCCAGAGCCTGAGCCTGCCTACAAGGCCAGGGCTGCCAGCCCAGGGGAAAGGATCACGCTGCCTGTTCAGCAGCTTTCCACCCTCATCCACCAGATGCGCAACCCAATCACGACCTTGAACATGCTGGCCAAGCTGCTGCAAAAGCACTTGCCCCCTGAAGATCGCAACCACTGGATTGGGCTCAGTATCGAAAAAGAGTGTAAGCGCCTGCAAGACTTGCTGGGCGAGTTCGAGCGCCTGGATGGAGTTCCAGGCCCCCTGCAGCTCCGACCCCTCGCCCTAACTGACTTGCTCCAGGAGTGGATCCCTCTCTACCAAGCCCTGGCAGAGACCCAGGGGCATCGCTTCCAAGCCGTTTTGCCCTCCTCGCTGCCCCCAGTTCAGGTGGATCCCCGGGCTCTGCGCCAGGTGTTGGACAACCTCATCGACAACGCCTGCAAATATACCCCTCCACCGGGCACCATCCAGCTTAGGGTGGAGGTTAGGCCTGCAGAGGAAGAGGCCAACGAACCTACTCGGCAGGAGGTGTGGATTGCCGTCTGTGACAGCGGCCCCGGCATCCATCCTGAAAACCTGGAGCGCATTTTCGATCCGTTTTTTCGCGCCGATCTCACCAAGCCCGGGCAGGGCCTGGGGTTGGCCATCAGCCGCGACTTGGCCACCCAAATGGGAGGAGATCTCCAGGTGGAAAGTTCCCCCCAAGGCTCCTGCTTCCGCCTCCGCTTGCCCCAAGCCTCCTAGAGGTTAAACCTCTGCAAAACCTTGAAAGCTAGCCAGGAGTTGTACAATGGCCCCTTCTGACCACGCCAAACCCGAAACCGCCACCGGCAAATCGGCCCGCATCCTGCTGGTGGATGACGAGCCGGGCCTGCGGGAAGCGGTGCAAGCCTACCTCGAGGACAGCGGCTTCGAGGTGATCCCGGCTGCCAACGCCCAACAGGCTCTGCAACTGCTCAGCACGGCCCAGCCCCAGCTAATCATCTCTGACATCATGATGCCGGGCATGGATGGCTACCAATTTTTGGCGCAATTGCGAAAACTCGAGCCCTACAGCCATCTGCCGGTGGTATTCCTCACCGCCAAAGGGATGACCGCCGACCGCATCCAGGGCTACCGGGCCGGCGTCGATGCCTACTTGCCCAAGCCCTTCGATCCAGAAGAGCTGGTGGCCATTGTCTCCAATCTCATTGAGCGCTCCCGCGCGGCTAGCCCCTCGGAAGTGGTGGCCCGCGAGCTGGCCTCGATTCGCGCCCTGTTGTCGGAGCGTACCCTGGCTGCCGCTCCTCCTCCACAGCCCTCTGCCCCTACCTCCTTGCCTCCACCCATCAAGGTAGAGCTGACGCCACGAGAACAGCAGGTGCTGGAGAAGGTGGCGGAGGGGTTGATGAACAAGGAGATCGCTAAGCAACTGCAGACCAGCGTGCGCAATGTGGAAAAATACGTCACCCGCCTCTTGAACAAGACGGGCACCAGCAGCCGCACGGAGCTGGTGCGCTACGCCCTCACCTACGGCCTGATCCGGTTGTAGTCCGCTTCCGTTACTTGCGCTCCCGCCTCCTGAACCAGCCGATCCCCAGCCCAGGCTTGCAGCTCCTTCACCTCTTCCGGTTTGGTGGAAAAGGCCAGCGCCAGGGGCGCCGACGGAGGAACCAGCGCTGTCTCTGGCAGAACATCGTCAGGAAGCCTGAGCTGACAGGATCCCAGAAGCCAAGAGCTTCCAACCACAATCAAGAGAGGGGGAGAGTTTGGGGACGAAACTGGAGACGAAGCTGAGGCTGCGTGATAGCTACTTAGGCAGCTAGTGGTTGTAGCCAATCGCAGCACTTGGGCAGAGGCCCACGAAGCCAAGTTCTTAAGTAGAAGTTGCGCCTAGCACCATCTTCCCTTTAGCTTTAGCAAACCGAAGCGCATGGAATACTTGCCCCGTGCGCTACCGACGAGATGGGAATAGTGAGTATCCGAAGAGGTAGTTCTACCTTCCCTAGGAGTCCTCCCTTTTCCAAAAGTTGAAACCCTTGCTATGCTTGGGCAGAGTCACTTTCTCCGCCTGTGGGGAAGAGCACTAGAGGTTACTAGCTGTGACACAAGCCAAGAACTTCGAGCAGTTAGGAGCTTTATTTTGGCAAGGATCTTACTCTGACTTTTTTGCCCAAGCTGAGCAAGAAGGTATCCCTTCAATTCTCCTGGAGACCATTGCTCTATCCATTGCCCCTGAGTTTGCGGAAAGGTATGGGGGTGGATCTCCGGAAGGATTGCTGTGGCCACAGGCAAGGCGATTTTTGCAGGTTCTTTCGATTGTCTATCAGCCTGTTGCAGAACGCATGCGGCAGGAAGCCTTGAAGCTGCCCGCACGCGACTACCAGCGACTCCAGCTCCTGGGACACAGCCTTGACTACTTCGCCAAAGCTGGGGAAGAGGATTCTGTGTGTCTAGTGCTGAAACAAATCCTAGAAGATTGGCCACCCGACGCTTTTGCCAACTCCCTTTATGATCCTCCGCTGGGAGAGGAGGTGGCGCGCCTGTGGTTATTCCAGATTACTCGATATCTTTACGACCTCTTTCAAGACGAACCTGATGCCTTTTCATCTCAAGTTAGTTCCCTCTATCATTTCTACCATCGAGAAGCTGCTGTTGCTTATAGTCATTGGGTCGGTCAACAACGAAAAAATGACTCTGCTCAGCCAGAGTGGTACATCCCACCAGAGATTCGACTGGATGAACCTTTCGGGACGGCTCTTGCAGAAATCTGCAGGGATCCTTCTCTGCAAGTGGTAGTCGAGATAGGAGCAAGTAGTGGCGAGGGATCCACAGCTGTTTTGCGATATGCCCTTCCTGACTCTGTTCGCATCTACAGCATAGAAGCTCATCCTGAGCGCTACAAAGAGTTGGCTAGAAGGGTAAGCAAGGATCCCCGCTGCATTCCCATTCACGCTGCTGCCCAGCCTAGGATCGCTACAGTGGAGGAGGTGGAAGAATGGTTGGAATCTGGCTCTAGCATTTGGGCTCCCTATGGTCGAGAGCAGGCTTTACAGTGGCGTCGGGGGGATGAAGACTTACTCAAGTCTGTTCCCACGGATGGGGCAAGTCAAGTTCCCAATCCCGATCTTCTTCTCATCGACGGTGGCGAGTTTACAGGCTGGTACGACCTGCAGGTTTTTTTAGAGCGGGGTGCTCGTCCCAAGTATATTGCCTTGAATGATATCCTTGCTTTCAAGAACAACCGCTCTTTCAGGAAGCTTCCTAGCTGTGGCTACCGACTCATTCGCTGGGGAAATGCCCGCAACGGCTTTGCCATCTTTAAGGATATTAAAGCTACCCTTCCTATTCATTTCTTCACCATTGTATTGGATGGACAACCCTACATTGAGCGCCACTACCCTGTTCTCTGTCAGTTGGATAGGTTAGGGATCCCCTGGCAATGGGTGGTGGTTGAGGGCGTTGCTGCCTTGCGGCATGACACAGGGTGGAGTTTGGCCAACGGTGGCCGGATCCCTGAGGAGTATGCTCAAGGGCACAGCTTAGATGGCACAGTTGAATACTTGAGAGACTTGGCGGCCAAGGATACCCGTGTTCGGCTGGTTCAGAAGCCTGATGGCCAGTTTTGGGATGGCCAAATCGAAATGGTCAGGGCAGCTCAGCCTGATTATCCCTGCTTGCTGTGGCAGTTGGATGCTGATGAGATTTGGACAGCTGAACAAATCCGACGGGTGCATCGACGATTTGAAGCAGACCCCAGTTTAGAGGCAGCTCAGTTCTACTGTCGCTACTTTGTGGGCCCCAATCTTGTGTTGGACAACAAAGGCAAGTGGGGCAACAACCCTCAGATGGAGGGGTGGCGAGTTTGGAGGTGGGATCCCACCGAGTGTGAGTGGCAAGCCCACGAGCCGCCCGTATTAACCCGAAATGGACAGGTTCCTAAGAAGGTTTTGACTGCAGACCAAACAGAAGCAGAGGGCTTGGTGTTTGACCGCTACGCCTATGCGTTGCGAAAACAGGTGGAGTTTAAGGAGTCCTACTACGGCTATCAAGGGGCCGTAAAAGCCTGGGAAGAGCTGCAAAAAGCGGAAAAGCCCTGCTCGCTGCAGCCCTTTTTCCCCTGGGCATACGGGGATCCCTTAGTGGTAGAGGTGCGGGAGCGTCTTCACCTGTTTGTGGATGGAGTGTTCTTCCAATTTGCCCAAAGTGGTATTGCCACGGTTTGGCGCAACCTACTGCGAGAATTGCCCCGCTTTGGGATTCGCGTTACTTTCTACGATCGGGGCGGCATAGGAGAGCTACCCCAAGGTGTGGAGAGAATGCAGGGGCATCCCTTTAGCTATGCCTACTGGGATGATCCTGAGTTGCGGCAAGCCTTTGCTTGGTCGGGGGCGGACGTTTTTATGAGCACTTACTATACCTATCTAGCTCCTGACGTTCCTCAGGTGCTCCTGCTCCATGACATGATCCCAGAGCTACTGGGTTGGGATCTCTCAGATCCCATGTGGCGCCAAAAGCACGCCGCCCTTGAAGCAGCCACTCGCATCATAGCGGTTAGCCAAAACACAGCCCGTGACCTCCTTCGCCTAACTGGGAAAGAGGCGGTGGTAGCTCACCCCGGAGTTGACACCAGTGTGTTCAAGCCGGATCCCTCGGCTACCCCCAAACACTGGCTACTCATTCAATGCTCGCAAGGAACCTACAAACGACACGAGTTGTTCTTCGAGGCTTATCAGCAGTGGTCCTACAAGCCCTTTCCTGTCCTTTGCACCTATGGGTCGTTTGTTCCAGAGACCTACCGGCAAGCTGCAGCTCCTCAGCCTGTCTTCAGCGCTCGCCTAGATCTACAGGGCATGGTTCATGCCTACCAGAATGCTGTAGCTCTGGTTTACCCAAGTGCCTATGAAGGATTTGGGCTACCGGTATTGGAGGCCATGGCCTGTGGAACCCCTGTCATCATCTATCCCAACTCTGCCTTGGTGGAAGCGGGAGGAGATGCTGCGTTTTACGTAGAGGATTCTTTGGCAGATACCATGGCTCAAGTTTTGGATCCGAAGCTGCGCGCTGAAAAAATCAGCAAGGGCTTGGAGTGGGTCAAGTCTTTTACCTGGGAGCGCATGGCCAGAACGGTTCAGGAAGTCTTGCACTCTGCCGTGAGGCGATGAATTAGAATTACTTGGGTCGGGCGCGGGCGACCAGCTTATCCACATACTCGTTCCAGCGCAGACCCCGATGGGCTGGGATCCAGACCACCCGCACCTGAGGGCACTCCTGCTTGAGTTGATATAACTCCTCAACCAGATCCAAGTTTTCCACTGGCCCTGTGCGCCGCCGCCATCCCTGGGCTGCCCAGCGCTCCATCCAATCGTTATAAGTCTGCACGCAAAGGTGGGAGTCGCTGTAGATGGTCTCTACCGCGTTGCCCAGCGTATCCCGGCAGTATTGCAAGGCCCGAATGAGGCCGGTCAATTCCATGCGGTTGTTGGTGCTGGCGGGATCCCCTCCCCAAAACTCTTCCACAACCTGGTTGTCTCGAACCACCACTACCGCCCATCCCCCTGGTCCTGGGTTGGGAGAACAGCCCCCATCGGTAAAGATGCCGCTGTGGGGACATGCAACTAGCTGAGGAGGCTGAGTTACTGAGGTCTTGCCTGGCTGGGAGCTCTTAGCCATAAGTGGAAAAGCGCAGGACAGCTTTTCTAGGCGCCCGACACCGACGCTAAGGGTTGTGTCAAGCCCAAACGAGCGTAAAGGCGAGAAAAGTCAAAGTTTGCTGACATGAGTTCCTGGATACAGCGGACTTTCACCTCCTCGTGCAGGGGGATTTGGCCGAAAAGCCGTTCGATGCGGTTAATGGTAGTGAAGGTATCCAGATCTACCGAGAGGATCGGCACTTCCAACTCCTCTGCCCGCGAGCGAACGCGGGGATCAAGAGGTAGCTTGCCGGTCAAGATCAGGCAGAGGGTGGAAGTCTCCAGGGCAGCCAGTTGAATGTCGGTGCGATCGCCGCCGGTGATGACTGCCTTGTGTTCTAGATTGCGGAAATATTTTAGGGCAGCGTTGACGTTCATCGCTCCCACGGCGATGTTTTCCACCATCAAATCCATCCGATCCGGACAGCAGAGCACCTCCGCTTCCAGTTGCCACGCCAGCTTGCCGACGCTGACGCTGCGCAAAATGCGATGGGAGGGCAAAATGCCCAGAACCGGGATCCCTCGCGCTTCCAGAAAAGGTCGGACGACGACCTGGGCTGGCCCCATTTGGTCGGGCGGCACATCGTTGAGCAACACGCCGCACAGGTGGGATCCCAGTTGGCGGTGGGCAAAGAGAAGAGCATCGACCGCCGAAGGGGAACGGTAGCGGCTGACCAGCAGCACTGGAGCATTCAGAGCTTGGGCCATTTTGGCCAAGGAGAGGCCGAACACCTCTCCCTCGTAGAGACCGGCTGGGCCCTCTAGCAGAACCAAATCCGCAGGGGATGCCTTGACAAACTCCAGCAGAGAGGCAACCGAGCGAGCTGGATCCGTAGGAGACTGCCGCAGGTGAGCCAGCAAAGCTGCTTCGTCAAGCTGAAGGAGCATGGGAGGCATCTGGCTCAGCCGCAGGGTTTCCGCTATAAAGCGCACATCCGGATCCATTTCTCTGTCGCCTGTTCCGAGCGGCTTCCCATAGGCAACTTTCGCCCCCTGCTGCTGCAGATGCTTAGCCAAACCCAAGATGGCTGATGACTTGCCGCTGCAAGGCTCCGTCGAGCCGATAAGGAGGAACTTAGACACGCAGAGCTCCTGAGAGGTCAGGGACACCAAGGGTGTGGCTGAAGCCACTTGTTTTGTTACTCAGTCTAACGGAAACGGCTTGGGGAAAAGCCTGCTCAGGGCTGCTTCCCATCCCGACTACAAGCTAAGACGCCTCCTCTTCCTTCAAGTTCCCCAGGGCCGAGAGCAAGAGATCAGCCAATTAAGATCGCCTCTTCGGGGTAGGTCACCAGCGGACGGGGCTGCTGTTGGGCCAGAGCCAAGACAATGGTCAGCGCCCCCAGCCGGCCCCAGAACATCACCAAGACGATGAGCAGTTGGCCGAAGAGGTTGAGCTCCCCCGTGAACCCCGTCGAGAGGCCACAGGTAGCAAAAGCAGAAATGACCTCGAAGAGCACCGGCTCCAGCCTGCTGTTGTGGTGGGTAATTAAGATCAGCCAAGTTGCCAATAGCACCACGAACAGGGAGACCGTCAACACCGCTGCTGCCTTGCGCACCATCGAGGGATCCAAACTGCGCCCGGCAATCTGAGCGCTGGGCAAGCCGCGGGCGTAGCCCCACAAGGCCAGCACCAACACCGCTAGGGTGCCAGTAGTGGTGCCGCCTCCCATCGAGGCCGGTGCCGCGCCGATAAACATCAGCGTCATCAGCAGCAACTGGCTTGCTGGCGTCAAGTCCTCAATCGGGATCCCGGCAAACCCAGCAGTGCGGGCCGAAACCGACTGAAAAAACGCCAGGCCCAGGCGGCGAGGCCAGCTTAGCTCGCGCAGGGAGCCGCCAGGCAAACTCTCGGCCAAAAACATCCCCAAGCCGCCTGTGCAGAGCAGAACCACCACCACAACCAGAGTGATGCGGGTGTGCAAAGAGGGGCGGTGGCCCCGCGGCCAGGTCAACAAATCCGACAAAACCGGGATGCCCAGGCCGCCGATAAAAATGAGAGAGCCCAAGATCGCCAGCGACAGTCCATCGGTGGGGATCCCCTCTTGCCCAAATAGATCAAACCCAGCATTGCAAAAAGCAGAGACGGCGTGAAAAATTGCCAGAAAAACCGCCCGACCCGGGCCATAGAGATCCCGCCAGTGCACCCAGAGCAGCAAGGCCCCCCCCAGCTCAATGAGGGTAACCCCGATCAGCACCCGCCGCGTCAATTCCAGGATTGCCCCCGGATCGATCAGGCCCAGGGAGTTGCAGAGGGCCAGGCGATTGAGCAGGGAAATGCGCCGCCCAAGCAGTTGAAACACCACCACCGCCACCACCATGAAGCCTACCCCGCCAATTTGGATGAGGAGCAGCAGCAGGATCTGGCCTAGGAAAGTGAGATCCTCTGCCGCCACAATCGTCGAGAGCCCCGTCACGCTCAGGGCCGATGTGGCCGTAAACAGGGCCTCATTCCAGCTCAAGGGATCCCCCCGGCCGACCCCCGGCAGCTTAAGCAGCAAAGTCCCCACCACTACCAACAGGCCCAGTCCGGCCACCAACCGTGATGGCGGTGGCAGCGGGCGACGCCTGTCTCCAAAAAAGAGCCGCTGTAAGGGGTTGGCCAGTAGCCGAGACTGAGGAGAAAAGCGGGGGGAACTCCAGCGCTCAGCCCCCTCCGGTTGCAACGGCGGGACGCGGCCCTCTCTCATCGAACCTTTACCCCTACATCTCATTCAGCCGCGAGATGTTGGTGTTGGCCCCCAGCACCACCAGCAGATCTCCCTTCTCCAGAACATAGTCTGCTGGCGGCGAGACCACCAGCGACTGTTTTCGCTTCACGACTAGAACCGTGATGCCAAAGCGGCGGCGCAAGTCCGACTCCGCCAGCGTATGACCCACCAGGGCCTCCGGCACCTCCAGCTCAGTAATGCTGTAGCCGGGCTCCAGCTCCAGTTGATCCAGGATCCCTGGTGCTGTTAGCACCTGCGCCAAGCGCCGCCCTGCCTCCTGCTCCGGCAGCACCACCCGATCTGCCCCTACTCGCAGGAGAATCGAGCGCTGCCGCTCCGTGGAAGCCTTGCAGATAACATTACGTACCCCCAGACTCTTGAGGGCTACCGTCGTCAGCAAATTGCTCTCGAAATCGCTGCCAATGGCCACCACCACCGTGTCAAAGGAGGGAATATCCACCGCCCGCAGGGCGTCTTCATCGGTGGAATCCAGCGCCACCACCTGCGTCAGCTGGTCCGCCAGGCGCTGCACGATCTCGCGGCTGCGGTCAATCCCCAAAACGTTATGCCCTCGCTCCATCAGCGTGAGGGCCAAACTTGTGCCAAAGCGCCCCAGCCCAATTACCGCATACTCTCGCTCTGCCCGCCCCATCCACCCCCTGACCCTTTCTGCCAAAACCAGCCATCGATCATAAGCCATGCAGCCGGGCTCGGCAGAGCTGTCATCTTAGGCAGACTCCGGCTTGGGCAAGGTGGAGGGGTGAGGGATCAACTCGCCCGTAGAGCGACGCTCCACCATCTCGGCGGTAATACGCACGTGCTTGATGTCGCGCCGCGAGGGAGCCTCGTACATCACATCCAGCATCAGCTCTTCCACAATCGCCCGCAGCGCCCGTGCCCCGGTTTTGCGGCGGTAGGCCTCCTTGGCAATGGCAGAAATGGCAGCTGGCTCAAACTCCAGCTCCACTCCGTCCATGCGCAACAGCTTCTGGGCCTGCTTGAGGATGGCATTTTTAGGCTGCGTCAAGATGGCCTCGAGGGCCTTCTCGTCCAGGGGATCCAGCGTAGCCACCACTGGCAGCCGCCCGATGAACTCTGGGATCATGCCGTACTTGATCAAATCCTCCGGCTCCAGCGCCTTGAGAGCATCGGCTAGGCGTTGCTCGCGAGTAACCGCTGGTTGATCCCCTGGCTTGATGAACCCCACCGATCTTTTGCCAATGCGCTGCTCGATGATCTTCTCCAGGCCGACAAAGGCCCCTCCACAGATGAAGAGAATGTTAGAGGTATCCACTTGAATGCAATCTTGGTAGGGGTGCTTGCGACCTCCCTGCGGAGGCACGTTGGCAATAGTCCCCTCAAGCATCTTCAGCAAGGCCTGCTGGACGCCTTCCCCGGAAACGTCGCGAGTAATGGAGGGGTTTTCGCTCTTGCGGGCAATCTTGTCGATTTCATCGATGTAGACAATGCCGCGCTGGGCTTGCTCCACATCCATGTCGGCCACCTGCAGCAGGCGCAGTAGGATGTTTTCCACATCCTCCCCCACATAGCCAGCTTCTGTGAGGGTTGTGGCATCGGCAACGGCAAAAGGCACATCCAGCAGGCGGGCCAGGGTCTCAGCCAGGAGGGTCTTGCCAGATCCAGTAGGACCAATGAGAAGGATATTGGACTTTTGCAGCTCCACCTCCTCCAGCTCTGCCAACCCAGCGCTGCCAGGATTGGCTTTGGCAGCTAGCCGCTTGTAGTGGTTGTAGACTGCTACCGATAAGATCTTCTTGGCCTTTTCTTGGCCAATCACGTACTGGTCGAGATAGCGCACAATCTCCCGCGGCTTAGGCAACTGAGCCAAAGAAGGCAAGCCGCGCGGGGGCTTTTTAGGAGCTTCCCGCCGTCTGGCAGCAGGAGCTGAGGCTGGCGAGCTGTTGCCGTTGTAGAGCTCCTCCTCCAGAATTTCGTTGCACAGCTCCACACATTCATCGCAGATGTAGACCCCTGGCCCTGCAATCAGCTTGCGTACCTGATCCTGAGACTTGTTGCAGAAGGAACACCGCAATTGGGAGTCATGCTTGGCCATGGGATCCTCGTCGCTGTTGGCTGTTGAAGTAGGTACCCGAAAAAGTGGCTTGCCTTCCCTCGCCGCAGGGTGAGATGAATTGGCTAGAAAGGCAAATAACCTGGTGAGCCAAGTATTCCTAGTCTAACACTTCCATTGCCAGGGATCCCTTCTAGCGCTGCCTGGCTTGAGCTTACCTTAGAGGGGGAAAAGCCCATAGGAAAACCGCTCGACTTAACGCCGAGCGGCGGATGGTGTGAGGAGTGAACGGAAACATGCGTCTCCGCTACTTCTATGATAGGAGAACACCACCGGCTGCTGCCAAGGGGACTGGCGGGGAAGAAGAGGGCTCTGCACTGTTCCTGAGCAAGGCCAAGGCAGGTCTTGACACGTGTCTATTGCATCCAAAAGGGGAAGGGACTTTCCTTGTTTCGTCCGCTTCCCCTTCCGGCGTTCACTCCTCACAGAGTTGAATATAAACCATCTCCAAGGCCAGGACAAGCTGGGCCGCCTAAATTTTTCCCTGAGGCTCCACTTAAGAATGGGGATTGCCAGGATCCAAAGCCAACAGCTCCGCTTCGCTCAGCAGGGGGATCCCCAATTCTTGAGCCTTTTTGAGCTTGGAGCCAGGGTCTGAACCCACCACCACGTAGTCTGTTTGGCGGCTAACACTGGCGGTTACCTTGCCGCCGCGGCTTTCAATCCAAGCCTTGGCCTCCTGGCGAGACAGGGTAGGCAGGGTGCCGGTAATCACAAACTTCTTCCCAGCCAGCACCTGAGCAGCCGCAGGGGCCTTTTGCTGAGGCAGGGCAGGGATCCCTAACTCGCGCAGCTCCTGCAGGAGCTGCTGGTGGGCTGGATCGGCAAACCAGGACACCACTGCCTCGGCAATTTCTCTTCCTATCCCGTAGATTTGGGCGATGTCCTCGATGCTGGCCTGGGCCAAGAGTTCAGGGGCGGGGAAATGCTGGGCTAAAGTTTGGGCAGTTACCACTCCCACATGGGGGATCCCCAAGCCGTAGAGCACACGCTCCCAGGGCTGTTGGCGGGAGCGCTGGATGGCTTGTACCAGCTTCTGGCTGGAGCGGGATCCCATCCCCTCCAAGCTTTCCAACTGTTCCGGGGTGAGGCGGTAGAGATCGCTTACGGTGCGCACTCCTAGCTTTTCCACCAACTGGGCTACTCGCTTTTCCCCTAAGCCTTCGATATCCAGAGCGTCGCGGCTAGCCCAGTGCTGCAGTTGACCCCTGATCTGGGCGGGACAGTCGGGATTAGGGCAGCGGGTTATCGCCTCGCCAGCAGGGCGAACCAAAGGGGTGCCGCACTCGGGACAGTGGCTGGGCAGGCGATAGCGAACGGCATCGGGGGGGCGCAGCTCCTTGAGGATCCCCACCACCTCAGGGATGATCTCGCCTGCCTTGCGCACGATGGCGGTGTCGCCGATGTGGACATCCAGCTCCTCCAGGCGATCGGCGTTGTGCAGGCTGGCGCGGCTGACGGTGGTGCCGGCTAGCAGCACCGGCTCCAGCTCCGCCACCGGCGTGACGGCTCCGGTGCGGCCCACGCTGGCCACGATGGCGCGGATGCGGGTGGGGACTTCCTGGGCAGGGTATTTGAGGGCAATGGCCCAGCGGGGGAATTTTTGCGTAAAGCCGGCCTCCTCTTGCAGCCGCAGGGAGTTGAGTTTAACCACCACCCCATCGCAGGCATAGGGAAGCTGGGCCTGCCGCCACCGCTCGTAGAACTGGGCCACCTCTTGGAGGTTCCGACAGACCTGGGAAAGAGGATTGACAGGCAATCCCAGTTCTTTCAGCCGCTGCAGACACTCCCACTGGGTTTGGGGAGGATCCCCGGCAGGCCACCCCTCCGGCCAGTGGAGAGCGTAGGCAAAGAAGCTAAGCTTGCGGGCGGCAACCACGCGGCTATCCAACTGGCGCAAGGTGCCGGCGGCGCAGTTGCGCGGGTTGGCAAAGGGGGGATCCCCAGCGGAGCAGCGCTCGCGGTTGATGCGCTCGAACTCGGCAATGGGAAGATAGGCCTCTCCTCGCACCTCCAGGACTGGCGGGGGATTGGCGGTTGCCAAGCGCAGGGGAATAGAAGGGATGGCACGGACATTGGGGGTGATGTCTTCGCCCACTTGGCCATCGCCGCGGGTGGCCCCCCGCTGGAGCAGCCCATCCACGTAGGTCAGCGCCAGGGCCGCGCCATCGATCTTCAGCTCGCACACGTACTCCAGCTCCCCTTCTTCAGGAGTCCGCCCCAGCAGCCGCAGCAGGCGCTCCTGCCATCCTTTAAGCTCTTCCAGGTTGAAGGCATTTTCCAAGCTGTAGAGGGGAACGCGGTGGGAAACCGTAGGAAACTGCTCAGCGGGTTTTTCCCCTACCCGCTGGGTGGGGCTGTCGGGGGTAATCAGCTCGGGATGGGCCTGCTCTAGCTCCTGCAGCTCGCGGTAGAGGCGGTCGTAAACGCTGTCTTCCAAGATGGGGGCATTGTGGACGTAGTAGGCGATGCTGGCTTTTTGCAGCAGGGCGCGCAGCTCACGAGCGCGTTCTTCCAGTTTGGGATCCATACCGTCAGCCCCTAGGGGAGCACTACGCTTGTTCTAGCAGCCTTGGGGAGGCGTATCCGCCAATTTTTGCTCCTGCAGGTATTGGTAGGCTTGGGCGGCAGCGGCCATTTCCGCCGCCTTTTTAGAGCGCCCCTCGCCACGGCCCCAGCATTGGCCTTGGCCCCAAACTTCCATGGTGAAACGGGGCGGGTGCTCCTGGGCAGCCACGAGGCGGTACTCTGGCAAAATGCCCCACCAGCGTTGGGTTAGCTCCTGCAGCGCAGCCTTGGGGTTGCGACGAGTGGGATCCTGGAACCACTGCTCCACCCGTTGGCGAAAGTAGGGATCCAGCCAGGGGTGCAGCCGGGACAGGGTGTGGATGCCCCAGCTTAGGTACAGGGATCCCAGCAGGGCCTCAAAAGCATCCGCCAAGCGTCGTGCCCGACCCGCCAAGTCGTTTTGGCAGCTAGATCCCAGCTCGAGGTAACGCTCCAGGCCATGCAGATCCGCCAGTTCCGCTAGGTGAGCATCGCTGATGAGATCGGAGCGAATTGCTGTTAGTTCTCCTACTGACAGGTGAGGATAGGACTGGAACAAGAACTCAGTGGCCAAAATCCGTAGGACGGAATCCCCCAGAAACTCCAGCCGGTCGTTGTTGCGCTGGCCATCCCGGGAAGGGTGAATCAAAGCCTGATCCAGTAAGTCCCAGCGCAATTGCTCCAGCCAGGTGGGATCTTTGAACCCTAGGCGAGCTAGCAATTGCTCCAGCAAGCGACGACGGGGCAAGATGAGTTCAACCATACAGCTCAAGCCAAACTTGCAGCCCCTTGAGGGAGGAGGGCAGGAAGGCAAAACCGCCCTTAACCCCCTAGGCGCTGAGTTTCTGTCCAAATCATACATAGTCGCTGCTGGGGATCGCGGTAACGTGGGGATAGGAGCCTAGAGGCTCCAAGGGCAAGCAAAGAGTGCGGTCTCATGCTGCCGAGTGGCTCCGAAAACCCCGCCCAGCCAGCGGCCCAGTCTGGGCAAGGAGTTGAGTCTCCAGGCCCGCGGACCACAGCTCCCTACGTGGTGTTGCATGGCCACTTCTACCAGCCACCGCGCGAGGATCCCTGGCTGAACCGCATTGAGCGCCAGCCCAGCGCCCACCCCTTCCACGACTGGAACGAGCGCATTCTGGCGGAGTGCTATCGGCCCAACGCCTTTGCCCGCATCCTTGATGAGCAAGGGCAGGTGGTGCGCATTGTCAATAACTATGAGTTCATGAGTTTTAACTTCGGCCCCACCCTCCTTGCCTGGCTGGAGGAGCACGACGTTGAGGTCTACCAGCGCATCCTGGCTGCCGACCGTCTCAGCGCCGAGCGGCTGGAGGGAAAGGGCAATGCCATTGCCCAGGTCTACAACCACGTCATCCTGCCCCTAGCCAATGAGCGGGACAAGTACACGCAGATCCGCTGGGGAATCGCCGATTTCCAGCATCGCTTTGGCCGCTTCCCCGAAGGCATGTGGCTGGCGGAAACCGCTATCGATGCAGCAACGGTTAAGGCCTTGGTCGACTGCGGGATCCGCTTTGTCATCCTAGCCCCCAGCCAGGCGCAGCGCATTCGCCCTTTGGGGCAAACGGAATGGATCGATGTCAGCCAGGGCCAGATCGATCCCAGCCGGCCCTATCGCTGCTTTACCCCCGACCGAGGCGGCTACCTGGATGTTTTTTTCTTTGACGGCCCCATCTCCCGCGACCTTGGCTTTGGCGATATTGCCTACAGCACCCAGGCGCTGGCGGAGCGGCTCCAGTTGGCCATTCGCCCTGACCGAGAAGTCCAACTCATCAACTGTGCCACGGATGGCGAGACCTTTGGCCACCACAAACGCGGAACCGAGCGTACCCTGGCCTATGCCTTCTGCGAGGAGTTTCCCCGCCGAGGCTGGCAAGTGGGCAACTACGCCCATTTCCTCAGCCACCACCCTCCCACCTGGGAGGTGCAACTAAAGCCAGTTACTGCCTGGAGCTGTGCCCATGGGGTGGGGCGGTGGTCACGGGACTGTGGCTGTGGGGCAGTGCCTGGCTGGCACCAACGCTGGCGGCAACCGCTGCGGGAGGCCCTCAACTGGCTGCGGGATCAGTTGGCCGAGATCTACGAGACGGAGGCTAAGGCCTACCTGCGGGATCCCTGGCTGGCTCGGGATCGCTACATCGAGGTGATCTTGGATCGGGAGCGCAGGGAGGCATTTTTGCAGGAGCACCAAAGCCACCGCCTCACTGCCGAAGACCGGGTGCAGGTGCTGCGCCTGTTGGAGATGCAGCGCTACAGCCAACTGATGTTCACCAGTTGCGGCTGGTTCTTTGAAGAACTCGCTCGCCCTGAGGGGGTGCAAATCCTGCGCTATGCGGCGCGGGCCATTGAGTTGGCAGCGGCTGCCACCAAGGTGGATCTGGAGGAGGAGTTTCTGCTTCGCCTAAGCAAGGCCCCCAGCAACCTCGAACTCTACAAAGACGGCCGAGGAGTTTACCAAGCTTTGGTGCGCCCCCGCCGGGTTAGCCCGCAGCGGCTCGTGGCCCAGCACGCCATGCTTTCCCTGGTCAACGGCGTACCTTGCTCCTCTGGGTATATGCTGGAGCCGGTGGATCAGGAGCGCCTAGCTATAGGGGGATCCACGCTGCTGGTTGGGCGGGTGAAGCTCTCTTTTCCCACCACCTCTGAAGAGCACGACCTCATCTACGCTCTACTCCACCTGGGCGGCTGGGACTTTCAATGTGGCGTCAAGCCGTTTCCAGGGCAGCGCGGCTACGAGCAGTTGAAAGCCAGCTTGCTGTCTAGCTCCCGCAGCCGCATCCAGCTCGTCCTAACCCTGCAAGAGCTGCTGGGACCGGAAACCTTCGACCTCAACGCCCTAACGGAGGAAGACCGGCAGCAGATGCTGCGCTGGCTTACCCAGGACACGTTGGAGCGCTTGGCCCAGCTCTATCGCCAAACCTACCTGGAGAATTACGGGGTTTTGATGGCTTTTCGGGCCGATGGCCTGCCGATCCCGGAAGAGCTGTTGGCCGCCGCCCAGATTACCCTCAACCAGCGCCTATTGAGCAGCTTACGGGCCATGGAAATAGAAGAGGGCAAGCGGGATCACCTGCTGGAGTTGCGAGCAATTGCCCGCGAGGCAGAGCAGTTGGGGTGTCAGTTGCGGCAGGAAGAGGCAGCCCGGGTCTTGGATCGGCTCTTGCAGCGGGGGATGTGGCAGCTGGCCCAGGCAGCCGACTCGGAAACCCTCAGCGAGCAGCTCCACAACTTGGAAGAGTGGCTGCAACTGGCTGCCGATCTGGGCCTGCCCATCCGCTTGGATCGCCTCCAAGAGCTTTACCTACTAGGGTTAGAGCGCCAGCAATCAGGACTGCTCCGCAGCGCCCTAGAGCGCGCCCCTGGCCGGATCCCCGCCGAAACCCTACGCCGCTTGCTTCAGCTGGGACAACAGCTTCGCATTAATGTCAGTGCCTGGCTACAGCAGCTACCGCCCCCGGCCGCTACCGAGGGCTAGCCCAGCTCCCATCGGGATGACAGGATTCGAACCTGCGGCCCCTTCGTCCCGAACGAAGTGCGCTACCAAGCTGCGCTACATCCCGTGATCCAACTTACAGCGCAACAATTCTAGCACGCTGACTAGCCAAGCACGATCCTCGCCGAGCCAATCTGCGCTAAGCTGCAAGAGCCCACCTTTCCGTAGGCGGAGGTATGCCTCAGCCCAAGGGTTTTAGCCCCTCGCAGCCCGAAAAACAGGCAGCAAAGACCAAAGCCGCCAAGCGCAAGGAAGCAGCCAAACGCTACGACGAGCTGAAAGCCAAAGGAATGCCGGAGTTTGCCATTTTTGCCCGGCGCCGCCAGGCTGAGCCCGGCAAACCCAACCCTTGGCTGCCTGTGGGATCCCTGGCGGTCAGTCGCTCCAGCGCCATCCACCAGGCCATCTTCCAAAACGAGGAAGAGCTTAAAAAAGCAGCCGTCCGCCTCTTTCCCCGTCTTGGCAAAGTTAAAGACGAGCTGGAATTTGGCTTTCGCCTCAAAGACAAAGAGTTTCAGGACGAACCTATTCAGGTGGCAGTCCGACCCCAGCCTTCGCCCTTTCAGCTTTGGATGGACAAGGTGCGCAGGTGGCTGGGCCTGGGCAAAAGAGCTACCCAAACCTCCAAGAAAGGCTAGGTGTGGCAAATGTGCTCCCTGTCGCAGGAAGGGCTTGGGGAGCAAAAGGAGCACAGCCCTTGGGGAGAGCTAAGTGACGACGTCCGGCTGCTGGCGACCGGTGCGGGCGCGAATCTGGGCGAAGTGATCCGCCAGTTGGATCAGCTCGGCCAGGGCCGCCTGGGGATCCAAACCCTGCCGCCTGGGATCTGGCTCAAACCGCTCCAAGTACACCCGCAGGGTGGCGCCGTGGGTGCCAGTGCCAGAGAGGCGATAGACGATGCGCGAGCCATCCTCAAAGCCGATGCGGATCCCTTGGTGGCGGCTGGTGCTGCCGTCTACGGGATCGGTGTAGCTGAAGTCATCGGCATAGGCCACCGTCTGCGCGCCAAAGCGCTGTCCCACCCAGCCGGACACAGAGCGCCGCAAGTGCTCCATCAGCTCCTCGGCCACCTCCACCGGCAGCCCCTCGTAGTCGTGGCGGGAGTAGAAGTTGCGTCCGTAGGTGCGCCAGTGCTCTTCCACAATCTGCCGCACCGACTGCCGCCGCACGGCGAGGATGTTGAGCCAAAAGAGAACAGCCCAGAGGCCATCTTTTTCGCGGATGTGGTTGGAGCCGGTGCCGAAGCTCTCCTCGCCGCAGAGGGTGACTTTGCCGGCATCCAGGAGGTTGCCGAAAAATTTCCAGCCCGTAGGGGTTTCGTAGCAAGGGATCCCCAGCTTGGCCGCCACTCGGTCTGCCGCCTGGCTGGTGGGCATGGAGCGGGCGATCCCGGCCAGCCCCTCCCGGTAGCCGGGCACCCAGTGGGCGTTGGCAGCCAACACTGCCAGGCTATCGCTAGGAGTTACGTAGAACTGGCGGCCCAGGATCATGTTGCGATCCCCATCCCCGTCGGAGGCAGCGCCGAAATCCGGCCCATCCTCCCGAAACAGCAGCTCCACCAGGGCGCGGGCATGCACCAGGTTGGGATCTGGGTGGAGGCCGCCAAAATCCGGCAGCGGCTGGCCGTTGAGGACACTGCCCTGGGGCGCTCCTAGAGCTTTCTCCAGGATGGCGTGGGCATAGGGGCCAGTGACGGCGTGCATGGCGTCGAAGGCGACGCGAACCCCAGAGGCCAGGTAGTCGCGGATGGCGTCAAAATCAAATAGGCGCTGCATTAGATCCAGGTAGTCGGCCACAGGGTCGATGACGCAAACCGTCAGGGATCCCAGCCGTTGCTCCCCTAGGCGATCCAGATCTACGTCCGGGGCCTCTAGGATGCGGTACTCGCGGATCCGCTGGGTGCGGGCGTAGATGGCCTCGGTCACCTTCTCCGGGGCGGGGCCGCCGTTGCCGATGTTGTACTTGATGCCAAAGTCTCCTTGCGGACCGCCGGGGTTGTGGCTGGCTGAGAGGATGATGCCGCCGTAAGCTCCGTATTTGCGGATGAGGCAGGAGACCGCTGGCGTGGAGAGGATCCCCCCTTGACCTACCAACACCCGCCCAATGCCGTTGGCTGCCGCCATCTTGAGCAGGATCTGGATAGCCTCTCGGTTGTAGTAGCGGCCATCTCCCCCCACCACCAAGGTTTGGCCGGCAGATCCCTCGAGGACGTCAAAGATGGATTGGACAAAGTTCTCCAGGTAGTGGGGCTGCTGGAACACCTGTACCGGCTTGCGCAGGCCGGAAGTGCCAGGTCTTTGGTCAGGGAAGGGGGCAGTGGTGACCGTGCGGACGCTCATACCCTAGGCTGGCGAAACTATCCCGTTCCTCGAGGCAGAACTTGGCCAGAGCGGTACCTGAACCTGCTACTTCACTAGCTCGAAGACGTTGAACATGGGCAGGTACATGGCCACAATGATGCAGCCCACCATACCACCCACGATCACAATCATCAAAGGCTCAAGCAAGCTGGTCAGGGCGCGCACTGCCTCCTCCACTTCCAGCTCGTAGAAGTCGGCTGTCTTCATCAGCATCGCGTCCAGCTCCCCCGTCTCCTCGCCGACGCTGATCATCTGAATGGCCATCAGGGGAAACACCTTGGCCTTAGCTAGGGCAGGGGCGATCTGCCCCCCCTCCGAGATGGATTGGCGGGCGGCGTCGATGGCGTTGGCCACCACCTGGTTGCCCGAGGTATCCCGCACAATTTCCAAGGCAGTCAGCACCGGCACGCCAGAGCGGGTGAGAGCGCCAAAGGTACGGCAGAAGCGAGCCACCGCCGACTTCTGGATCAGATCCCCGAAGAGAGGGAGCTTGAGGGCCAGCGCGTCGATGGTCTCCTTGCCAGCCGGGGTGCGGTAGAAGCGGCGAAAGGCAAAAAAGACCATTACCAGAAAGCCCACCAGACCCAAGCTGTACTGGGGTGTGCGTAGGAACTTGCTGACGTTGATGAAAAACTGAGTAAAGCCAGGCAGCTCCCCCCCCAAGTCGTTGTAGATGCTCTCAAAAGTGGGCAAGATGAAGAGCACCATGCCCAAGAAGATCAAGACAGCCAAGATCGTCACCACCACTGGGTAGGTCATGGCCGACTTGATCTGCTTCTGCAGGCGATCCATGTCCTCCAGCAGCTTGGCCAGGCGGTTGAGCACCTCATCGAGCACGCCGCCCACTTCCCCTGCCTGCACCATGCTGCAGTAGAGGCTGTCGAAAGCATCTGGATAGGGGCGGATGGAGTCGGAGAGGTTTTTCCCCGCCTCCACCTCTGCACGGATGGCCCTCAGGTATTTTTTGAGCTTGGGGTTGCCAGTCTGCTCCTCCATGATGGTGAGAGAGCGAACCATCGACACGCCGGCGTTGATGAGAGCAGCAAATTGCCGGGAGAACACTGCCTTGTCGCGAATGTCGATGGACCGCAGCATCGAGAAATCGAAAGACGTATCCAGGGAGAAAAAGGGCTTCTCCTCCTGAATGTCCTCCGGTTTGGCGAAAATCCCCTCGCGGCGCAGCCGTGCGCGAGCCTCGGTCAAGTTGTTGGCCACCACCGTCAGGCGTACCGGCTGACCGGCCTTTAACCCCCGAACCTTGTAGCGCGGCATGGCTTACCCCTGCTTGGATGCTTGCTAAAACTCCGGAGTGGGATCCCTTGGCTTAGTTTTGCAACCTTAGCCAAACCGTCACTCTCCCCCAGCTAGAGCTTAGCTACAGATGAGACCGGCGGCCAAAGGCTGGCGGGGAACTTCCAGGCAGGGATCTCTAGCGACGGACAGTAACCGCTGCTGGCCGCTGCTGCTGAACTGCCGCGGCTGGGGAAGGCCCGGCAACGTTGCCCAAAAGCCGCTGCAACTCCTCAGGACGAGAGGTCTTGGACATGGCCGTCTCGAAGTCAATCTTGCCCTGCAGGTAGAGGTTGGCCAGATCCTGCTCCAGGGTTTTCATGCCCTGCTTGCCGCCCGTCTGGATGGCCGAGTAGATCTGGGCCGTCTTGCCCTCCCGAATGAGGTTGGCGATGGCTGGGGTGACCACCATGATCTCCTGCACCAGCACCCGGCCTGGCTCCCCTGGCTTGGGGTTGAGGCGGCGGGCCAAAGTTTGCGAGAAGACGGCCTTGAGAGAGTTAGAAAGCTGCACGCGAATCTGCTGCTGTTGCTCCGGCGGGAACACGTCCACCAGGCGATCCACCGTCTGGGCAGCCGAGCTGGTGTGCACCGTGGCAAAGCAGAGGTGGCCGGTTTCGGCGGCGGTGATGGCTAACTGGATGGTCTCCAGATCCCGCATCTCCCCAATCAAAATCACATCCGGATCTTCCCGCATCGCTGCCCGCAGGGCATTGGCAAAGCTCTTGGTGTCTTCGCCCAACTGCCGCTGGTGGATGATGCTGCGGATGGGGGTGTAGATATACTCAATGGGATCTTCAATGGTGAGGATGTGCTCAGCTCGCTCGCGGTTGATGAAGTCGATGATAGCGGCCAAAGTGGTGGATTTGCCGGATCCCGTTGGTCCCGTTACCAGCACCAGGCCCCGCGGCAGTCGCGCAACTTCCTTGCAGATGTCGGGCAGGCCCAGCTTTTCAATGCTGGGGATTTCCGAGGCCAGAGCTCGCATGGCGCAGGCATAGGCGCCGCGTTCGCGATAGACGTTGACCCGGAAGCGCCCGATCCCGCGCACGCCGTAAGAGCAGTCCAGCTCCCAGTTCTGCTCCAATTGTTTTCGCTGGGTGTTGTTCAACATGCTGAAAATGAGCCGCTGCACCTCCTCAGGCGTGAGGGGATCATACTCTGTTGGCTGGAGTTCGCCATTGATGCGGAAGTAGGGAGGCAAGCCGGCTGAGATGTGGATATCGGAACCGCCCCTCCGGATGATTTCTTCCATCAGGTCTTCGATCATCAGTTGTTTCATAGGACTTCCCTCTCCAATCAATGGCGTGAGTTGCTCCGGTGAAGCTGACAAGAGTCAAACTAAAACTTCGGCGTCAAGCAGTACGGACAATCCATCCACTCCACTCGCAGGGCAGCACCGCAGTTGCGGCAGGTGCTAAGGGCCTTGGCACGAGCCTTCAGCTCGGTCTCCAAGCCTTTGTCGGTGAGGATGACTCGATCCACCTCCTCCAGCGTGGTTAGCCCCTGCTTCACCAGCATCAGACTGTAGGCCAATAGGGTCTTCATGCCGCTTTCAACTGCCGCCTCCCTGAGCACCTCGGTGGGAGCCCCCTTGTTGATCAAGTCGGCCAAGCGGTCGTTCATGCGCATGAACTCGTACACCCCCACCCGGCCTTTGTAGCCCACGCCCCCGCAGTTCTCACAGATGGGTTTGCCGGTGGCCTTGCGCTGTTCTATCTCTTTGGGGGAGAGCTGGTTGGCTTTGTAGAAGGTCAGCTGTTCGTTGTCGCCGCTGAGGCTAAGGCCATAGCGGGCCAGCTCCTCAGGGGTAGGGTGGTACGGGATCCGACACTCAGGACATACCCGCCGCAGCAGGCGCTGGGCCAGCACCCCCAGTAGGGAACTGGAGATCATAAACGGCTCGATCCCCATCTCCGTCAGGCGGGCGATGGCACTGGGGGCATCGTTGGTGTGCAGGGTAGTCAACACCAGGTGACCGGTGAGGGAGGCTTCGATGGCGGTTTTGGCTGTCTCGTGGTCGCGGGTTTCCCCCACCAGGATGACATCCGGGTCTTGCCGCAGAAAAGCGCGCAGGATCATGGCAAAGTCCATGCCCTTCTCCCGGAGAACCTGCACCTGGGTGATCCCCGGCAGAGAGTACTCGATGGGATCCTCGGCGGTGCTGATGTTGATGCCTGGATCATTTAGCTCCGCCAGGGCTGAGTAGAGGGTGGTGGTTTTCCCGGATCCAGTGGGCCCGGTTACCAGGATTAGACCAAAGGGTCTCCTCACAACCTCCTTGAAGCTGGCAAGGGTCTCTGGGTCGGTGATCAGCTTATCCAAGCCCAGTTGCGTGGCGGAGTTATCCAGGATGCGCAGGACAATCTTTTCCCCGTAGCGGGAGGGCAGGGTGCTAACGCGAAAGTCCACCTTGCGTCCCTTGAACATCCGCCGAATGCGCCCGTCCTGAGGCAAGCGCCGCTCGGCAATGTTCAGGTTGGCCATGATCTTGAATCGAGCGGTAAGAGCAGGAATGATCTTTTTGGGGAAGTTCTCAAAAGCCTGCCGCAGCACCCCGTCCTTGCGGAAGCGAATGCGCAGGTTTTCTTCTTGCGGCTCGATGTGGATGTCAGATGCCCGTTCCTGCAGGGCCTTGATCAGGATTTGGTTGGCCAATTTGATGATCGGGGCATCGTCTGCCGATTTGAGTTGCTGCTCCAGAGAGGTCTCGCCGGCCTCATCAACAGCGACATCCTCGATGCTGTCTAGATCAATCTCGGCAGTGTTGACCACCACCTCTTCTTCCTCTTGGGGGGCAACTTGGCTGGCGACATCTGTGTCGTTGATCCCCTTGACAGCCAGCAGTTCCGCCTGTGCATCCATGTAGCGGTTGATCAGGGTCTCGAAGTCCTGCTGGGTGAAGACCCGCCGCTGCAGCTTTAGCCCTTGGATGCGGAAGCGCCGCTGAATGTCGTCTAGCGCCTGCAGGTTGTCCGGCTTGACCATTGCCACCACGACCTGGCTGTCTTGGCGGCGAATGGGCAAGAACTTATAGCGGTTGCAGATATCAAGGGGCAAGAGCGACTCAATGAGCTCGCTCATCTCCGCGAGATCCACCGGCTCCAGGTCGGTGTCGAGAGAGGGGATCCCGTAGATAACTTTGAGCTCAAAAAGCTGCTGTCGCTTGTAGGCCCGCTCCAGGTCAGGTGTGAGCTCCTTGCCTACAATGTTCTTGACCGCCAGGGCCAAAACTTTGCTGCCGCCCTCTCGATCCGCTTTGAGGGCATTTTGAATGTCTTGGATTTGCTTATCGTCGGCAAAGCCCAGCTCTTTTAGCTTGCGTCCAAAGGGGGTGATGCTGGCATTGGCAATCGCTAAGGCTTTGCTCCCGCTGCTGCGACGGGAGGTCAAGGGGGGAGGAAGATCGCTCATAAGCAGTAGCTGGGGCACGCACGATGTGTCCATATTGACTGTAGTTGACCCCCCAGGTCAACGGTAGGGGCAGGAGACCTCACTGGCCCGACTCTGCAACCTGATGGAAATCTAGAAGGGAGAAAGTCGACCCACCTTTAGACTGCTCATGCGGCTTTACGTTGAGCCCTTCACTGTTCACAAGCGCTATGCCCTCACCCTTAGCCGCGGCACCCATACGGAGGCCACCTTGGCCTGGGTGCGCGTTGAAGAGGAGGGGATCGAGGGCTGGGGAGAGGCTTGCCCCTTCTCGGTGAGCGAGGACTGCCACCAGACTTTGGAGGACATCTTGGCGGGTTTGGAGGTGGCTAAAGGGATCCTACGCCGCTATTCCCCCTGGGAGCGGCAGGCCGTCGAGGCGGAACTGCTGCAGGCCGGGATCCCCTCGGCAGTGCGGGCGGCAGTGGACATAGCCCTGCACGACTGGATGGGCAAGCGATTGGGGAGGCCCCTCTGGCAGCTGTGGGGCCTAGATCGCTCCCGCATTCCGCCCACGACCCTAACCATCGGCCTCTCCACCCCTCAGGAGGCGCGCCAGCGGGCTCTGGCTTGGATGGAACAGATCCAACAGGCGCGGGCCTTTAAGATCAAGCTGGGCAGCGAACTGGGCCTAATGGCCGATCAAAACCAGCTCATTGCCGTGCAGGAGGTGATCCCGCTGGGATCCCTGATTACGGTGGATGCCAATGGGGCTTGGACACTGGAGCAAAGCCTGAGCATGAGCAATTGGCTGGCGGGGCAGGGGGTGAGCTACTTGGAGCAGCCCCTGGAGAGGGGCCAGGAGGCGAAGCTAATCACCCTGTGGCACGAGTCGAAGCTGCCCATCTTTGTGGATGAGAGTTGTTTTGACAGCCGCGACATTCCTGCCCTAGCGGATCGGGTTCATGGCATCAACATTAAGCTAATGAAGTGTGGCGGCCTTAGCGAAGCCTGGCGCATGATCCACATAGCCAGAGCCCATGGGCTACAGGTGATGCTGGGCTGCTACAGCAACACCGCTTTGGGCAACACGGCAGCGGCCCACTTGGCGCCGCTAGCGGACTACGTGGACTTAGACAGCCACCTCAATCTCGTCGACGATCCCTTCTCCGGGGCTCTGGTGCAGGAGGGCTGTCTCATCCCCACCGACCGACCCGGCCTAGGGGTGGAGTTGCGGGAGTAGGACCATGCTCTCCAGTCAAACTCGGGTGGCCATCCTGCTCCACGGCGGCCTGTTGGGGGAGCACGGCAAAACAGGGCTGGGGTTGCTTCGGTATGGGCCCTTCCCGGTGGTGGCGGTTATTGACCGGGAGCAGGCGGGGAGATCCCTGGCCCAACTCACGGGCATTGCCAAAGACATTCCCATCGTAGCCTCGGTGCAAGAGGCGCTGGTTTACGGCCCCGAGGTGTTGGTGATTGGGATTGCTCCTTCCGGCGGCCAGTTGCCCCCGGAGTGGCGGGAGGAGCTGTGCCAAGCCCTGCAAGCCGGCTTGTCTTTAGCAAACGGGCTGCACACCTCCCTAGCGGAAGATGCCCAGTTGCGGCAGTGGCTGCAGCCGGGAGCCTGGATCTGGGACATTCGCCGCGAACCCCCTGGTCTAGGAGTAGGGAGGGGCCTAGCTCGCTCTCTCCCCTGCCGGCGGGTACTGACGGTGGGCACCGACATGGCCGTCGGCAAAATGTCCACCAGCCTGGAACTGCACCGGGCCAGCCTAAAACGCGGCCTGCGTTCTCGTTTCTTGGCCACCGGCCAGACGGGGATCCTCATCAGCGGCGACGGAGTGCCTCTGGATGCAGTGCGGGTGGACTACGCCAGCGGCGCTGTGGAGCAACTGGTGCTGCGCTATGGCTTCGACCACGACATTCTGCACATTGAAGGTCAGGGATCCCTGCTCAACCCCGCTTCCACCGCCACCCTGCCTCTGCTAAGGGGATCCCAGCCCACCCATCTCATCTTGGTGCATCGAGCTGGGCAGACCCACATCAAAGGGATGAACGATGTGCCCATTCCTCCCTTGCCTAAGGTGATCGAGCTGTACGAACAAGTGGCTGCGGCTGCTGGCGCCTTTGCCCCTGCACCGGTGGTGGGGGTAGCCCTCAATACCTTTGGCTGGGAAGAGGAAGCGGCCCTGGCCCAGATCCGCCAGGTGGAAACAGAGACGGGCCGGCCCTGTACCGATGTGGTGCGCTTTGGGGCCGATCCTTTGTTGGACGCCATTCTCTCAGCAGGCTAGCCTCAGGCGCTCGGAGCCTGAGCTTCCTTGAAGCTGGTCTCGCTGTCGAGCACCTCCAAAATAGCCTTGGCCGCACGGGCCAAAACTCCCGGCTCCCCTAGAGCTGCCCGCATGGCGGCGTAGTCAGCCTGCAGTTGGGCGCGGCGCTCGGGCCGGGTCAGTAGCTCCAGCGCCAGTTGGGCAATCCGTTCCGGCTGGGCCTCCTCCTGGAGCAGCTCCGGCACAATGGGACGCATAAGCACCAAATTGGGGGGAGCCATAAAGGGCACCGACACCTTTAGCCAATGGCGGGCTAGCCAAAAGGTGAGCGGGTTGAGGCGGTAGACCACCACTTGCGGGATCCCCAAGATGGCTGCCTCCAGGTTGACGGTGCCCGACTTGGCCAACACCAGGTCAGCAGCCGCCAAAAGCAGGTGATGGGCCTTTGGAGGGGAAGGGCGAGGCAGGAAAAGGGTGAGATCGTCCAGCCCATAGCGGCGGGCGGCTCGGGCAATTGGGGCAGCAAAATGGGGCGAGGCCAGCGGCGCCCAAAACTGCACCTGGGGCAGACGAGCCCGCAGCAGCCGCGCTGCCTGAAGCAGGACAGGCAAAACTGAGCGCAACTCCTGACGGCGGGAGGCGGGCAGCAGCGCCACCACCGTTGCCTCCTCCGGGATCCCCAACTCCGCCCTGGCCTGCGCACGACCCGGTACCGTAGCCAAAATATCCAGCAGGGGGTGGCCGACATAGCAAACCTGGGCGCCTGCTGCGGCGTAGTAGCGGGCCTCCTCGGGGAAAATGGCCACCATCAGCCGCATTTGCTGGGCTAGGCGGTAGGTGAGGCGGCTGCTGGGCGACCACACCCATTCCTGGGGGGCAATGTAGTAGACAGCAGGGATACGCCGCCGCTGCAACAGGGAAGCCACGCGGCTGTTGACGCCGATGTAGTCTACCAGGATGGCTAGATCAGGTGGGTCTTGCGCCAGAAAGCGGCGGATCTTCCACTCCGCCCACAGCGCAGGGAGGACGAAGGGAAGGGCCTCCAGAATACCGATGGAGCCAATTTCAGTTGTGCGGTGCAGCAGCCGGGCTCCAGCAGCAACCATCTCCTCTCCCCCAACTGCCGTGATGCGCAGGTGCGGACGCTGGCGCAGCAGCTCGCGGATGAGATGGCCAGCCTGCAGATCCCCGGAGACTTCGCCGGTGCAGACAAACAGATGGCTCACAGGTCGTCCCCGTCCTCAGCATCCTCTTTGCTGCGGCGCAAGGCAGGCAGAGGACCACGCCGTTGCGGCTGGGAAAGGGAATCTTCCAAAAATTGCAGCAGGTGTAGCAGGGATCCCGTCTCGTCCACCAGCTCTTTCCCCTCTAGGGAGAGGATGCTCTGCCCGTTCTCGGTTCGCAGGCTCTCCCGCAGCGTTTGCAGCGCCTTTTCCAAGGGCAATCCAGAGCGGTAGAGCAGCCGGTAGGCCTGGCGCAAGGCCGGCAGGGATCCCTCCATCCCCTTGGCCCGCCGCAGCCCCACCAAGTTGAGGCCACGAATGCGGGCTGGATGCCCCTCCACCAGCAGGTAGGGTGGAACATCGCGATCCACCCGACTCATCGCCCCCACCATAGCCAGGCGCCCTACCCGGGTAAACTGGTGGATCCCGACCATGCCGCCGATGCGCGCCTGGGACTCGATGTGAATGTGGCCAGCCAGGGAAACCGCGTTGGTGATCACCACTTGGTTTTCGATGACGCAGTTGTGGGCGACATGGACATAGGCCATCAATAGGTTGTAGTCGCCAATTATCGTCGCCTCCCCCTCGTTGGTGGCTCGGTTAATGGTGACAAACTCCCGAATGAGATTGCCCCTGCCAATGACCAGCTGCGAGGGTGCGCCGTTGTACTTTAGGTCTTGTGGCTCTGCGCCCAGCACCGCTCCTGGAAAAATCTGGTTGTCCTCACCAATCTCCGTCCAGCCCTCGATCACCACATGGGCCCCCACCACGGTGTTGGCACCAATGCGCACATGTTCGCCAATAACGGCATAGGGGCCCACCTGCACCGTCTCGTGCAACTCAGCCTTGGGGTGGATCACCGCAGTGGGGTGAATCCGCTGCCGTGAGCGGTGCGGCACACTTGCGAAGTCGGGAGGGGATCCTGCTGAAGCCAACACACTCATCTCCAACTAGCCAGCAACTGGAGCAACGCTCCCAACTCGTTCTTCTCCCCAGCTCACTCAGGCTGCTTGCAGGCGCTGCATGGCTCGATTGTACTCTTGATTGGGAAAACAAGGACGGCTCGGCTGATCCTCAGAGGCCAAAACTGAGCTAGGGGGGAAAGCACGATGGTACTGGAGACACTGCCGCTGGTTGCCGCTGTAGCCATCGCCATTTTTATGCTGGTCTTCTGGGTGCGGGTAGTTCGAGAGGTCATCTGGACAGCGGTGGGGATCGCGGTCCTCCTAGCCGTTTTGTACGTGGTCTTTAGAATCGGCCCGCAGCAGGTGCTCCAGGAGCTGCGAGATCCCTTTGCCCTCCTCGACCAAGTTTGGCAGGTAATCCTGAGTTGGTTCCGGGCTCTTCTCTCCTAGGATCGTTATCCCTTATACAAGGCTCCAGGGGAGCTCAGCCTGTTGAGGGGCTGGCAGCTTCTGCCTTGGCTTTCAACCCTTTCCTTGCCATGCCTTTTGACCAGGATCCACAAGGTCACCTAGAAGCTCTTGCTCTCCTTAGCGGGAGGGAGTTCTCAGACATCCAGGTAGAGGTAGAAGACTTGGGGGAGCGCCGCCGCCAAGTGCAAGGCCGCATCTTGATCCCAGTAGAGCGCCGGCAGGTCTGGCAGGTTTTAACCGACTACGACCATCTGGCGGAGTTTATTCCTAACTTGGTGGAAAGTCGCCTCCTTGGCAGCCAGAATGGCCGCAAACTGGTGCGTCAAGTGGGATCCCAGCAAGTTCTGTTTGCCCGGTTTTCTGCAGCGGTGGTGCTGGCTATCGAGGAAGTGTTTCCCCACCAACTGCGCTTTCAAGAAGTAGAAGGGGATTTCCTCATCTTCGAGGGGTTTTGGGAGCTAGCCGACTGGCTAGAGCAGCAGACCCTGCTCACCTACCACCTGCAGGTGCAACCGCCGCGCCGCATGCCGGTTGGCCTAGTAGAACGGCGCATCCGCCGCGATCTCGCCCTCAACCTGCAGGCCATTCGGGAGCGCTGCCTAAGTCTAGGGGGATCCTCTCCCTAGCTACCCTTGGCTGGGATCGGGGAGCTGCCAAGTCTGGCTGCCCTAAACTAAGGATCGTCAGGTTTCCCCTCGTCAAATGTCCAGATCCCGCTACAGCCAAGAGGACGTGCAGCAGATCCTACAGCGGGCCATCGCTCGCCAGCCGCGCCTTGGTGAGTTTACCCGCTCGCAACTGGAGGAGATGGCTGCCGAACTGGGGATCTCCCCCCAAGAGCTGGAGGAGGCCGAGCGGGAATGGAGAGCCTGGCAGCAACTAACCAACCAACAGCGTGAGTTTCAACGCTACCGCCGGCGGCAGTTCTACCAATTGCTGGGGCGGTATGCCATTGTCAACAGCTTCCTAGTAAGCTTGGATTGGCTCTCCGGCGGAGGGCTGTCTTGGTCGCTGTTTATACTGATGGGCTGGGGCCTGGCTGTTGCCCTCAAGGGCTGGAGCACCTGCCAGACGGAAGGGGAACGCTACGAAAAAGAGTTTCGGCAGTGGCAGAAAAAACGCCAAAAGCAGCTCCAGCGTCGATGAGACACCTCTTGTCTTTGAAGGGAAGCCTCTTGAGGGGGTACCCTCGCCAGGTGCTATTATTACTGGGCGGAAGCAAACACCTGTGCGGGCGTAGTTTAATGGTAAAACCGCAGTCTTCCAAACTGCTGTTGACGGTTCGATTCCGTTCGCCCGCTTGTACTCAAGATCTCTTAGAGATCCAGGCTGCAACCCAGCCCCTAGGTTGGGGAGGCCTGACTGAGGGCTTAGCTAAGGGAGGGGTGAGGTTTGCCTCTCTCTTGAATAGCAGCCAAGGCCTGTCGATGGAGCGTCGGGTTGGCTGCCGCCAACACTTCTCCTCTAGAAGTGCGGGTTAAGGGATCCCCCGACCAATCGGTAATCACGCCGCCGGATCCCTCGATCACGGGCACGAGAGCAGCAAAGTCGTAGAGGGCGAGGCCGCACTCCATCACCAGATCGATGTAGCCGCTGGCCAAGAGGCCGTACTGGTAGCCGTCGCCGCCGTAGGAGGTGATGTGAACCAAACGGCTGAGCTGCTGAAAGCGCTGCTGCTGGTCTGGCTGAGCAAACAAATCAGGAGTGGTACAGCTCAAAGAGGCGCGGCTGAGGTCGGTGGTGGCTTTGCTGCGGCTGAGCTGTTGGGTGGAAGGGGTTATCCAGCGGGTTGGTTGTCCCTGCACCCCCACCCAGCGCTCGCGCAACACCGGCTGATCGATAATGCCCAAGATGGGGCGATCCTCTTCCAAAAGGGCGATCAAGGTGGCGAAGGTGGGCTTGCCGGTGGAAAAGGCGATGGTGCCATCCAAGGGATCCAAAACCCAGGTATAGGGGGATCCGGTCTGGTGGAAGCCAAACTCCTCGCCAAGGACGTTGTGCTCCGGCACGTGGGCGGCCAGCAACGCCCGCATTGCCCGTTCTGCTTCCCGGTCGGCTATCGTTACGATAGGGGATCTAGCCTCTTTGTACTCGGCCTGCAGCTCCCCGCGAAACAGAGGCCGGATCACCGCTCCGGCTGCGTCGGCTAGAGCCTGGGCCAAGGCAATCCACTCTGGCTTAACCACTCTCTTGCCTACCTCGTCGGTGTTCTCTCCTAGCATAGGGAAAGATTTTCCCTCGGCTATGCGTGCTGGCCGACTGTTAACCCCTCTGGAATGGCTCTGGACCGCAATTGGAGTGATCTTGACCATTTTGGGCACCCTAACCCAGGTGAGCTTGCCGCCTCAGTGGCCAGGGGTGGGAGGATATAGCTTTTCCCTGCAAATCGGCGGCATGCTGCTAACGGCCTGTCTGGCGGGACCGGTGGCGGCAGTGTGCGCCCAGCTTGTCTATCTAGGCTTGGGATTGGCAGGGCTGCAGGTGTTTGCCCAGGGAGGGGGGTGGCAGTACCTGTACCAGCCCGCCTTTGGCTATTTGCTCGGGTTTTTGCCTGCGGCCTGGGCCTGCGGGACGATGGCCTTTCGACAAAGGGATCCCCACCTGCTGCCTACTTCCCTTCTCCCTCGCCGCAACCCCTACCTGCTGCCCAGCATCTCTGCGCCGGTGCGTCTACAGGATTTGGCCGCCGCCAGTTTGGTGGCCCTGGCCCTGGTTCACCTGACCGGGATCATCTATCTCTTGGCTACCCAGCCCTGGAATGGAGAGTTGCTGAAGTTGCTTCGGCTCTACTCCGGCTATACCCTGCCAGGACAGCTCATCGTGGTTAGCTTCGCTGCTGTGATAGCCCTAATCCTGCGGCGCCTGCTGCTGCTTTAGCGCAAAGACTCTCTATGGCTGGGACGGGAAAAGGGTAGTCCAAAGGCAAGCTGGCTGCAGGGAGGGGGCAAGGGGTTTCATCAGGTTTCTGCAAAGGCTTTGTAGGGAGACGAAAAGATGCAGCGCGCTGCTCTGACTCTTGCGGCCACGGGCCTTTTGGCTACGGCGTTGACCGCCTGCAGCAGTGGTAGTAGCCCTGGGGGATCGATCCTCATCCCACCCCAGAGCCCAACCGTTTCTTTCATCAATCCGCCTACCTCTGTGCGGGTGGGCACTTCCACCCCCGCCTTTACGGTACAAGTCAGTGTGCCCGGCGGTGCCCGCTCAACCCAGTTTGTGGAACTGGAAACCTTTAACCCGCTTGGCGCGCGCGTGCAAAGAGAAGCCTTTAGCCCGCAGCAGGTTGGCTGTAGCCCAGGTGCTACTTTCTGTAGCTTCAACACCGACTTCCGGGTTGCTCCTGGCGATCCTGCCGGCGTTTGGCAGTTCCGCATCACCGCCTTTGACCAGCAGAATCGCTCTGGATCCCAAACCCTGCTCATCACAGCGCTGCCGTAGGCAAGCCAGGCCGCCGTGTTGGGTTGAAAGCTACCGCAGCGGGGATGCGTTGGGCACCCCCTCAAGGTTCCCTCACTCCAAATCCCGACGGTTGGGGTTACGGGCCGGATCGTTGCTCAAGAAGCCAAAGACAAACAGCCCGACAAAAAAGATCACCACTGCGTAAACTGAGATTTTCAGTAACAGCATAGTTTCAACAACCCATTTCCAACTAGACAAAGCTGACAAGCAGTAGAGCAATGCTCAAGGGAAAGGAGAAGCCGTAGCGACGGGATCCCGTCAACTTGAGGCTTGGCAAAACTTCTTCACAGGATCATACCTCCCCAGCGCCTCTTTTTAACCCGAAAACTCTTTCCCCCCTGCTCCCGAAAAAAGCAGAAAGCTCGAACTGACACGGATCCCCGGCAAGAGGTGAAATTGTTAAGAAATATTTTAAAGCGAAAAGCAACATTGCAGTCGCTCAGCGACGGGGGAGTGGGAAAATGGGATCTGCGGCTTTGCCGGCTGGTATCTCATCTGCCTATGCCCTTCGACTTGTCCGGTCATCCAGGTCGCCAGTTAGGCCACTGGGAGGCTCCAGAGGAGCGGTTGCCAAGTCAGACAAGACCTCCGTCGTCTCAAGAGATCTATCGATCCCAGGAACTGCAGCTTTCGGACGGCACTGCGGTTTTTCTCCGCCACTGGTCACCGGGATCCCCGCGCGGGCGGGTGTTGCTGTTGCATGGCAAAGGGGATCACGGCGGCGGGTTTGGCCCCTTGGCGGAAGAACTAGTGGCCCGGGGCTGGGAGGTTTTGGCGCCTGACATGCGGGGATTTGGACGCTCAGATGGCATCCGCTGTTGGATCGATCACTTTGGTCAGTACCGGGCGGATCTAGAGGCAATCGTCGAGCAAGTTTGGCCCCAGCCAGGGATCCTCCAAGTCTGGTGCGGGTACAGCGCAGGGGCCAATTGGGTTACGGAATATGCGCTCGCTCACCCCGACCAAGTGCAGGGGCTGATCCTCATCTCCCCTGCCTTTCGTATCGACCACTATTTCAACCGCTTTACCTGGGGTCTTCTACAGGTTTTGGACAAGGTTTTGCCCCAGTTGGCCCTGACTGGCCCCTACGAGCCGGTGCGGGTGACCTCCCTGCCGGAGCAGCAGGCGGTCTTGGCTGCAGATCCTTACGTGTGTGGCGTTACCCGGGCCCGGTTTACGGCGGAGTTGGTGCGTAGCGGGCAGCGCTGCCTTGAGCAGGCCCACCGCCTGGAGCTGCCGGTTCTGGTGCTCTACACCTCCGCCGATATCGTCGTCAACCCTGCCGGCGCCGTGGAGTTTGCCCGCCGGCTGCCCCAGGGAGAGATCTACGATTTCTCCTGCTCACGCCACGACCTTTTACACGACTGCCAAGCCGAAGCCGTCCAGGAGACTCTCTGCCAGTGGCTGGATCGGCACTTTCCCTGCCGCTTGGGCCCTCGTGGCAAAATAGAGAGGCCCTCTTTCTGCTTGCTCCCATGAGCCTAGACCTAATCTACCGTCCCCGCCGGCTGCGGCGCACTGAGGCCCTTCGCCAACTGGTTCAGGAAACCCACCTGCGGGTGCAGGATCTCATCTACCCGCTGTTTGTTATGGAGGGAGAGAACCAGCGGCAGGAAGTGGAATCCATGCCCGGCTGCTACCGCTACACTCTGGATCTGCTCCTGAAGGAGGTGGAGGAAGCAGCCAACTTGGGGATCCCAGCGGTGGCTCTCTTCCCAGTGGTGCCGGAAGAGAAAAAGGATCCCACGGGGCGGGAGTCCTTTAACCCAGAAGGGTTGATCCAGCGGGCGGTGCGGCGGCTGAAGCAGGAAATCCCCGAGATCCTGGTGATAACGGATGTGGCCTTGGATCCCTACAGCAGCGAGGGCCACGACGGCATCGTGCGGGACGGGGTGATCCTCAACGACGAGACAGTGGAGGTGCTGGTTAAGCAGGCCCTCTCGCAAGCGGAAGCGGGAACCGATATTGTTGCCCCCTCCGACATGATGGACGGTCGCGTCGGCGCCATTCGCGAGGCCCTGGACGAGCAAGGCTACACCGACGTGGCCATCCTGGCCTACTCGGCCAAGTATGCCTCTGCCTTCTACGGCCCTTTCCGCGATGCCCTGGGATCTGCGCCCAAGTGGGGGGACAAGAAAACTTATCAGATGGATCCCGCCAACGCCCGCGAGGCCCTCAGAGAAGTGGAGCTGGACGAGGCGGAAGGGGCGGACATGGTGATGGTAAAGCCGGCCTTGGCCTACCTGGACATCATCTATCGGGTTAAGGAAGCAACAAATCTGCCTGTGGCCGCCTACAACGTTAGCGGCGAATACGCCATGATTAAGGCTGCCGAGCAAAAGGGCTGGATCGACGGCAAGAAAGTGATGATGGAATCGCTCTTGGCCATGAAGCGAGCCGGCGCTGACATGATCCTCACCTACTTCGCCAAGGAGGCGGCCCTGCTTTTGCGGCAGTCCTAGCTAAGGCCTTCTAGACAACTGGGGAGATTGTCCAATCCAGGCAAGAGGCGCCTCTTTCTCCGTGTCGGCTACTAGAGCGCTGGGATCCACCAGGCGCACCTGGATTTGATCCGGCGGCACTCGGTTGAGGCGTTCCTTGATGAGGGCCTGCTGCTGCAAGGGATCCATGCCGCGATCCAACTCCTCCCGCAGTCGCGAGATTCGCGCTGAGAGGACTTCGAGGTTCTGCTCCAAAACCTTTAGACGGTGATGCTGGGCTAGTTGTACAGGCAAAAGGCGGTACAGACCGCTGAGAGCAGCCGCCGTAAACAGGAGATTCACTCCGATGCGACAGAGTAGTTCCCAAGCTTGAGGCTCTGGCCGTCTCTGCAGTCGGGGCGAGGTTCTAGAAGGCCGGACAGGGATCGTCCGTCGGTTGGCAGCTAGCGTTCCCTGCCCCCGCACCCGAGCTAAGGATCCCTGGGAGCGACTGGAAAGGCGCAGTCTAGGCCCAGCAACTTGCTCCACCTGTAGAGGCAAGGAGCGAGCCAGAGTGCGGGAAGCAGACTTGGGTGCCATAAGGAGGTAAAGAGCCGCCGCTGCTACCAGGAAGCGCAGCTAGGGCTTATTGAAGCCGATTTTTCCGAGCATGTCAGGGGCTGGCCCACGACTTTTCTGTCTTTTAGCGCCAACTCAGCGCGGCGGAGGCGGGGTAAACCGCAGACGCGCTAGGCTAGAGGTTCGACAGGGGGAATGCAAGGAGTCGGGATCCGCCTATGCGCATAGCGGTTACGGGTGGGAGTGGCTTTATCGGGCGCCGCTTGGTGGCCCACCTGCTGGAGCGAGGAGATGAGGTGTTGGTTTTGAGCCGCCGCCCTGAGCAGGCCCGCCGCGTTCTGGGAGCCTCCCCCAACCTCAAGCTGCTGGGGTACGATCCCTATCAACCGCAAAGCTGGGCCTCAGCTCTGGAAGGGTACGAGGCAGTCGTCAACTTGGCCGGAGAGCCCCTGGCTTCTTCCCGCTGGACGGAAGCTAAGAAAAGAGAGATCCGCCGCAGCCGCGTGGAGACCACCCAGGCCCTTGTCCAAGCCCTCGCCTCCCTTGGCCAGAAGCCCCAGGTGATGATCAGCAGCTCGGCGGTGGGCTACTACGGATCCCGACCCGAAGGAGAGCCCCTGACGGAGGCAAATCCCCCTGGCCAGGGCTTTTTGGCAGAAGTCTGTCAGGCGTGGGAAGCAGCTGCCCGCCCGGCTGAGGAGCTAGGGATCCGCTTGGCCATCCTGCGCACGGGGATTGTCCTAGGGCCCGATGGAGGAGCCCTGGGTCAAATGCTTGCCCCCTTTCAGTTCTTCCTCGGCGGCCCCATTGGCTCTGGCAAGCAGTGGGTCTCCTGGATCCACCGCGACGACTGGGTGAGTCTAGTCTGCTTCCTGCTGCAACAGGGATCCGGCGTCTTCAACGCCACTGCCCCTAACCCAGTGCCAATGGAAGAGTTCTGCCGCACGTTGGGGCAAGTTCTGGCCCGCCCCTCGTGGCTGCCAGTGCCAGCCCTAGCCTTAGAACTGCTGCTGGGCGAAGCAGCTCAGGTGGTTCTAACGGGGCAGAAGGTGATCCCCCAAGCCGCGCTGCAGCTGGGGTTCACCTTCCAATATCCCCACCTCAAAGAAGCCTTGCGGCAACTCCTCATCCCCCAGGGCAACCGCTGAGCGTAGCCATCTAGGAGGCAAGCCCTTGCCGCCGCTCTGGCTTCCCCCAAGATTTAGGTTTTCCTGGGTAAGCGGGCCAGCGAAGCGCCTTCCGGATCCACCCGGTTGGCCAGCGCTGCCACCCCAATCATTGGCAGGCTCACCACCAGGCAGAAGCCCCACTGCTCCCAAGCTAGCGGTGCCGTGTCGAAGAGAGCGTTGAACAGGCTCCATTGGCTGAAGAGGATCTGCAGCAGGATGGCCGCTCCAATGCCGATGGTGATAGCCGCCACATCCATTAGGCGTTCGTGGCGTTCCAACTGGCTGGCGCGCCCGCGGCCCAACAGGGTAGGAATAGCCTGGCTGAGGCTGAGCAAGTAGAAGATGCGCCCAATCACCAGCGTCTGAATGGCCATGCTGCGGGCCAGGTTGAGGTTGCCGGTGGTTTGTTCGATGTATTCAAAAACCCCGAAGATCAAGAGCCAGTTAAAGGCTGAAACCAGCAGAATGCGCTGCAGCAGCCGGGGAGAAAGCAAATTGGCGTCGGGATCCCGCGGTGGTTGGGTCATCTCCCGCCCCGTGCTGGGCTCAAAGGAGAGGGGCACTGTCATGGTGATGGAGTTGATCATGTTGAGCCACAACACCTGGATGGCCAAAATGGGCAGCTCGCGGTTGAGGAGGACGCTGAGGAGAAGGGTCATTGACTCCCCTCCGTTCACCGGCAGGATGAAGGCGATGGCCTTGAGCAGGTTGTTGTAAACGGTGCGCCCCTCTTCGACGGCGGCCTCGATGGAGGCAAAGTTGTCATCGGTCAAGATCATGTCGGCGGCGGCTTTGGCCACTTCGGTGCCACCCCTTCCCATAGCAATCCCCACGTCCGCCTGCTTCAAGGCCGGGGCGTCGTTAACTCCATCGCCAGTCATGGCCACGATATGGCCCTGCGACTGCAGAGCTTCCACCAGGCGCAGCTTTTGCTCCGGGGCCACCCGCGCAAAGACAGATCCCTCGTTGGCGGCGGTAACAAACTCCTCTGGGCCGAGCTGCTCCAGATCCCGGCCGCTGTAGGCTTTCACCGGTTTGCCACCCCCCAGCCCCATCTGCTCGGCAATGGCTTGGGCGGTGAGCACATGGTCGCCGGTAATCATCTTCACCTGGATCCCGGCGCTCTGGCAGGCGCGCACGGCGGCAATGGCCTCCGGCCGCGGCGGATCAATCATCCCCTGCAAGCCCAAGAAAATCAGCCCTTCCTCTAGATCTGAGTGATCCACCTGAGTTTGGCTGCTGGGGACGGTTTTTTGGGCAAAGGCCAGAACTCGCAGCCCCTGCCGCGCCAAGGCCTCCACCTGCTGGCGAATCGGCTCTGCTTCCAAGGGCTGGATCTCCCCTTGGGATCCCATCTGGCTGCAGCAGCGCGGCAAGAGAGCTTCTGCGGATCCCTTGACGTAAATGCAATGCTCCTCCGGCCCCACCCTGTGTAAGGTAGCCATGTACTGAAACTGGGATTCAAAGGGGAGGGTATCTAGGCGAGGGCGGCAGCGCTGCAGATCTTCTCGATTCAAGCCCCCTTTCTGAGCCGCCACAAGCAGAGCCGCCTCGGTGGGATCCCCTACAACTTCCCACTGGCCCTTGTCCTTGGGTTGGAGGCGGGTGTCGTTGCAGAGGCAGCCAGCTACGAGGCAAGCCTCAAGAGCAGGCAATTGATGGATTTCGATGGGGGAATCAGCCGCCTGGAACAGGATCTGGCCCTGGGGGCTGTAGCCGCTGCCGGTAACCCGGTAGAGCTGGGATCCGGCGTAGATGGCCTGCACCGTCATCTGGTTTTCCGTGAGGGTGCCGGTTTTGTCCGAGCAAATCACCGTGGCGCTGCCTAGAGTTTCTACCGCCGGCAACTTGCGGATAATGGCGTGGCGTTTTGCCATGCGGGAAACCCCAATCGCCAAGGTTACAGTGACTACCGTCGGCAAGCCTTCGGGGATAGCACTCACCGCCAGCGCCACTGCCGCCTCAAAGACAGTCGCTGCCGCTTGGCCCTGCACCAGCCCCACCAGAAAAGTAAGCGCAGCCAAGGTGAGGATAATTTTCAGCAAAGTCAGGCTGAACGCCTCAAACTTACGTGTCAGGGGAGTTTGCAGGGATCCCCCTTCCTCGATCAGCTTGGAGATGCGGCCTGTTTGGGTCTGGTTACCGATGGCCACCACCACCCCCGCCCCTTGGCCAAAGGTCACGAAGCTGCCGGCATAGGCCATGTTCTGGCGCTCGGCCAACGGCGTGTCTTCGGGGAGGGATCCCAGCCGTTTTTCCACCGGCACCGATTCTCCCGTGAGGGCCGATTCGTCCACCCGCAAGTTGCGCACGCTCACCAGGCGCAGGTCGGCGGGCACCTTATCTCCCGAGCTCAAGAGCACCACATCCCCCGGCACCAGCTCCCGCGAGGGCACCCGCAGTTTTTGCCCATCCCGGATGACCGTGACCTCCGTCACCACCGACCGAGCCAGAGCGGCAATCGCTTCCTCCGCTTTGGACTCCTGGATGTAGCCGATGAGAGCGTTGATTACCACCACCGCCCAGATCACGATGGCATTGCGCCAGGATCCCAAAAACGCCTTGACCGCCCCGGCAACCATCAAGATGTAGAGCAAGGATTGGTTGAACTGCTGCAGAAACTTCACCCAGGCCGGGGTAGCCGCCTTGGCCTTTAGCTCGTTGGGGCCATATTGCTTCTGCCGCTGGATCACCTCAGCTTGAGACAGACCCCGTTCCAGAAGCGCCGCCAGAGGCAGATCCACTGCAACGATTTGGCGGGCAACTTCCTCTTCGGGCAGGGCGTGCCAGGGAGCTGCCGGCAATGAGTCAGGGGAGACGGATTTTGCCATCGCAGGTCTCTAGTTGAATCGCAGCAGAACTTGAAAGCCAGCCGTGAATTCAACGGCAAATCCCTCGTACAGTCTACAGCCTAGCCGACGCCGCCTACCCCCCAGAAGTGCCGCTGTTCCCCCCAGCGTCAACAAAGCCTAAGTCCTAGGCTAAGATTTGCCTCAAATTCTCGACAGCTTGAAAAAATGGCTATATTCTTATCGGGTGTTATGATTATGCTTGTTTCCCAGCTGCAGCTCCTGAAGGCTGGCAATCTGCAGAGTCTTCTAAGGATTGCCAGTTCGGGGTTGTTGGCTGTCATTTAACAGGTTCTTCCGCATTAAACTAAACAGCTTCTTGAGCTCAAGTTCAGTTCTGTTTGAGGAAACTGCTGTGTCAACGACTACTAAGCCAATGGAACTCAAAACCCAATCCCCACCCGCCTCCACCCAAACGAACGGGCGCCCTGGCGTCGAGGGATCCACCTCCAGAACTTCGCAACCTGTCATTCACCATCAAATTGTTGTAGTGGGAGGAGGGGCTGCCGGCATCAGCGCAGCGGCCCAGTTGCTGGAGCGCAAGCGCAATCTTGATATCGCGATTGTCGAGCCCTCCGACAAGCACTACTACCAGCCCGGCTGGACATTGGTAGGGGGAGGTATTGCCCCCCTGGCCAAGTTTATCCGGGACGAAAAAACAGTGATCCCCAAGGGAGCCACCTGGATCCAAGCACGCGTGGCGGAGTTAGATCCGGATCACAACCGCGTGATCACGGAGAGCGGGCAGATCATCGAATATGATTACCTCATCGTTGCCCCAGGGATCCAAATCGACTGGCACTTGATCGAGGGCTTGCCGGAGGCGCTGGGCAAAGGAGGAGTAACCAGCAACTACTCCAAGGACTACGCCCCCTACACTTGGGAGACCATCCGCAACTTCAAGGGAGGAACAGCCATCTTCACGCACCCGGCTACCCCAATCAAGTGCGGTGGCGCCCCCCAAAAAATCATGTACCTGGCCGACGATGTCTTCAAAAGCAAAAGTGGGGTTGGCGTCAACACCAAGGTTCTCTTTTGCACAGCCACTCCCACTCTCTTTCCCGTGCCGGAGTACAGCGCCGCCCTGGAGAAGGTGGTAGAGCGGCGAGGGATCCAGGTGAAATTCAAGCACAACCTCAAAGCCATCCGGCCTGAGACTCAGGAAGCCATCTTTGAAGTCACCACCGACAATGGCAAAGAAGAGGTGAGCCTGCACTACGACATGATCCACGTGGCTCCGCCCATGAGCGCTCCGGACTTTGTCAAGCGCAGCCCCCTGGCCGGGCCGGGAGGATGGGTGGATGTGGATAAGGCAACGCTGCAGCACACCCGCTACCCCAACGTGTTTTCCTTGGGAGATGCCTCTTCTCTGCCAACGTCCAAAACGGCGGCTGCCGCCCGCAAGCAAGCGCCGGTACTGGCCGAAAATCTCTTGGCTGCCATGCAGTCCAAGCCCCCGGTGGCCCAGTATGATGGCTACACCTGTTGTCCCCTGATCACAGGCTATAACTCCCTAATCATGGCGGAGTTTGCCTACGGGGGGAAACTGGCTCCCTCCTTCCCGCTGGATCCGACGCGGGAGCGCTACTCGATGTATCTGGTGAAGGTGCACGTCCTGCCCTGGCTCTACTGGAACCGCATGCTCAAGGGCAAAAAGTTTGAGGCAGACATCTTCAAGCCCATCAACAAGCTGGTGCACCGCTACTAGGGCTTTCTATCCCCTCACTCCCCAGCCCCTCTCCCTTTGGGAGGGGGGAGTTTTTTACAGGCAGGCTTTGAACTTTTTCAATACCGCCCGATCCAGCATCAGCAGCGCCGCACGTAGGCCACCTGAGTAGCCCCAAAAAAAGCCCACCGGCAGATGACCCTCGGGCGCTTCCAGGTTGGTTTTAAGCTCCTCGTACCCCAGCCAGCGGCCCTGCACCCACCAGCCGACCCTTTCTCCCATGCACTCTTCGCGGGGCAAGGCGGAGAAAGATCTCGAACGAAGCCCTCCTCTTCCCTCCGAATCACACTCCTGCCAGAGCTGCTTCTGGACAGTAAAGCCAAAGCGCCCATGGCTGGCCTGCATCCAGAGTTGGTCGATGAGCCGCAACATAGGGCACGGGAAAGCCTCAACATCCTTGGGGTCGAAAAAGCCTACCTGGGAGCGCCCACTGAGTTTGAGCATCAAAGCCGTCGTCCACCGATCGGCTTCCCCCCACTGGCCGGCCCGCAGCCGATCCCACAGCCCTTGCAGGGCAGGCGCCGCTTCTCCCACCCAGTCTGGCCAGGGGAGAGTTGCAGGCAGGGATCCCTCTCGAGAAACCTCAGGGAAAATCAGGGATCTGGATCCCGCCTCCCCTTTTGTTGGGGCAGGGGTGGGGGGTGCCACCATTTGCTCCAGCTCTTCTGCGGAGTGGTTGGCCAGGAGCTGCTCCAGCTCATCTTGGGGTTGCTGCTGGGCCAGAAGCTGTTCCAGTTCCCGCAGTTCTTGGGTGCGGATGGCAGGCTCAAAGGTAGCTGGCCGCTTCTCTTGCAGGGCTGACTCTGCCGGCAGCAGGGCCAGCCACTCAGCTACCGTTTGCGGGCGGTCTTCGGGGTGGAGGGCCATCCCTTTGAGGATAGCAGCCTCCACATCTTCAGGAATGCTGGGGTTGAGGCGGCGGGGAGGATCCAACTGCCGACCTGTGGCCCGCACCGGCGCACAGAGGGGCACCATCCCCGTCAGCATGGTGTAGAGGGTAGCAGCCAAGGCATAGACATCGGTAAAAGCCCCGCGGCGGCGCAGGCTGTCGTACTGCTCCAGGGGAGCATAGCCATCGGTGCCGTAGGAGGTGTGGCGTTGGATGAGCCCCTGCCTATAAGTCCGCGCTAGCCCAAAGTCGATCAACACCGCCTGTCCGGATCCCTCCCGCACCAAGATGTTGGCGGGCTTTACATCGCGGTGCAGGATCCCCTGTTCGTGCAAGCACATGAGGGCAGATCCCACCTCCCGCGTCAGGCGCAGAGCCTCTGGCAGGGGCAACGGCCCCTTTTGGTGCAGAAGCTGGTGCAGCGTCTGGCCGCGAACGTACTCCATCACAATACACCAACAATCCCGCTCCCAAATGACCTCCTCCACCTTCACCACGTGGGGGTGACGGCAGCGGGCCAGTTGCAGCGCCTCGTTCATGAAGTTTTGCTGGAAGCGAGGATAGTCTGGATCCTTGCGGAGGCTGTCGCTCAAGACCTTGATAACCACCTGCTCGGCGCGAACGCTATCCCAGGCCCGGTAGGTGATGCCGAAGCCCCCTTCCCCCAAAACAGCCTCAATGCGGTAGCACCCCCCCTGCAATGTTTCGCCAACTGCCCAAGCCATGCGCACCCCTCTTCCCCGCTCCTGGAGTCATTCTGTTACGGGGATCAATGACTTGAGGGCTTGGAAAGCTCCCTAGAAGTCTGGGGGCAGCACCCCCGTTTTCACCTGGAAGATGCGCACTTGTCCATCGCGGATGACCCGCAGCGTCAGGGTCTTGCCCACGCCGGCGGCATCCACCAACTGCTGCACCTGCTCGGCGTCGCGAATAGGTCGGCCGTCGATCTCGACAATGACATCCCCTTTGCGCAGGCCAACTTGCTCAGCCGGCGAGCCCGGAACCACCTCCCCAATCAACACCCCTTCCTGCACCGTCAGCGGGCTGAGCCGCGCTGGGTCGCGGTTGAGGCGGGCTACCAAATCGGGGTTGAGGGTAATCATGCGAATACCCAGGAAGGCGTGCTCCACCCGGCCGTCGCGGATCAGCCGCTCGGCAATTTCCATGGCGCGGTTGATGGGAATGGCAAAGCCAACACCCTGAGCCCGCTGGAAAATGGCCGTATTCACCCCAATAACCCGACCTTCCGCATCCAGCAAGGGACCGCCAGAGTTGCCAGGGTTGATGGCAGCGTCGGTTTGCAGGAAGGTCACCCGCTTGTTGGCAGCCCCGATTTGCCCAGAGGAGCGTCCGACAGCACTGATGATCCCCACCGTTACCGTGTTGTCCAGGCCCAGTGGGTTGCCAATGGCAATGGCCCAGTCTCCTGGCCGCACCTGGTCAGAGTTGCCCAGGGTCACCGTGGGCAGATTTTCTCCCTCGATCTGGATCACAGCGATGTCGGTCACCGGGTCTGAGCCTTTGACTTTCCCTTCAAAGGTGCGCCCATCGAGCAGATGCACCCTAACCCGCTCGCTACCCTCCACCACGTGGGCATTGGTGAGGATCAGGCCGTCGGCGTCGATGATGAATCCGGATCCGGTGCCTTCCTGCTGGAACTCTTGCGGCAGTTGCGGGAAGAAGTGGCGGAACAGGGGATGGTTAAACAGCTCAGGATCAAGGGGGTTGGCCACGGTGCGGGTGGCGTCGATGCGCACCACTGCCGGCCCCACCTTTTGGGCAACCGCGGCAATAAAATTGGAGGGCCGGACGGCGTCAGCAGGAGCAGCAGAATTGGCAGCCTCGGGGCGAGGCAGAAGGGATCCCACCCCCTCACTGGTCCGCTGCGACCAAGAGGCAAGGGGAGTTTGCTGCAGCCACTCCTGCCCCCTTGGCGACGACAGCCAAACTCCGTAGGCGAGGCCGCCGCTAAACAAAGCCATTGCCAGAAGTGTTTGCCGTAAAAGCCGCGCCATGATCCCTCCCACAGCTAAGCCCTATTGCCAAGAAAACGAATGCAAGCATAGGGAAGGCTTAGACCCAATCCGCTGACTAAGGCCAGCTTGGTTAACCCCGCCTCTATACCCTATCCTACCTGGCCCCCCGTTACCCTTTAGATGGGTGAGAGCCCTGTGCTCAACTTAGCAAATCTAGCAGGCAACAGCAGTGCTCAAACGCTCAATGACGATCGGCAATTGGGGCAAGATCCCCTCTTTTTTGCTCCAGGAGCGGGATCCGTGGCAGCGCCACCGCGCCTGGATGCAGTTAGCTCTAGAAGAAGCTAGGCAAGCGGGGGAGGCGGGCGAGGTGCCCGTGGCAGCTCTGGTGGTCGGGCCAGGGGAAGAGTTGCTGGCCCTGAGCGGCAACCGGCGGGAGCGGGATCGGGATCCCACGGCCCACGCGGAGATCTTGGCCCTGCGGCAGGCAGGGCAGCGTCTGGGCGATTGGCAGTTGCAGGGCTGCCGGCTGTACGTGACCCTGGAACCCTGCCCCATGTGTGCGGGGGCGATTAGCCAATCGCGGCTGGCCCAGGTGATCTATGGTGCTGACGATCCCAAGGCCGGCGCACTGCGCAGTGTGCTCAACTTGCCTGCTTCTGCTGCCAGCTTCCATTGCCCAGAAGTCATCGGGGGGGTCTGCGAGGCTGAGTGTCGTCGTCTATTGCAGGAGTGGTTTAGCCGCCGGCGGGGGAGCTCTTTGTGGGGAGCGAGAACCCAAGAAGGTGCCTCTACAGGCAGTTTTTGATATATCGTCATAACGGGTTGGCCAGCCTTGCGGGCAATCGGGAGGTTTTCTGCTTCCAAGTAGTCTCGTGCGGAGGATAGGGGCTGTGCCTGAAAAGCAGTTTTCTGCTCCACTAGCTCGGCTAGCTGGCTTTCTGTTTTGGGCTTGGCTTTGCTTGACCTTCCCAGTTCAGGCGCGGGTGCTGCTGCGGGTGGGAATTGCCGTCAACAAGCCACAGGTTAGGCTTGGCAGCTCTACTCCGGCCCGTCTCCTAAACCCCCAAGGCCAGCTGCTAGCTGAGATCCCGGCCATGCAGCCCCTTCAGGCCATTCGGGTAGGCTCAGCAGTAAGCGTAGCTGGTCACCAGGCAGAGCGCCTCTATCTCCAGCCTACGGAGCCGGAGGGGCTGGTGTTCATTGACCAGAACTGGTACCGCGGCTGGGCAGAGCTGGTCCCCGGCGAGAGGGGAGTGATCGCCATCAATCAAGTAGGTTTGGAGGACTACGTTTCCAGCGTGGTGGGCAGCGAGATGGGTCACCGCTTCCCGATGGAGGCCCTCAAAGCCCAAGCCGTGGCCTCCCGCACCTATGCCCTCTACCATCGCAGTCGCCGTTCTCACCAGCCTTTTGACATCGGAAATGGCGTCGATTGGCAGGTCTACAAGGGGGTGGCGGCTGAATCCAACCGCACCCAAGCGGCGGCCCGCGAGACGGCTGGGCAGGTTCTCGTCCACCAGGGGCAGTTGATCAATGCCGTTTTCCACTCCTCTAGTGGGGGGCACACAGATGATGCCGGCAATGTTTGGCTGGAGTCGCGGCCCTACTTGCAGGGAGTGCCCGACTTCGATCACCACTCGCCCGTGTTTAGCTGGACGGCCACCATTCCTGCTCACCAGATCCAGCGGCTGGCCGACGGGATCGGTGCCATCCGCTCCATCGAGATCCTGCGCAGCTCCCCTTGGGGACGGGCCATTACCCTGCGCCTAGTGGGATCCCAGGGCAGTAAAGACATCAGGGGTAACGAGTTTCGCAAGGCCCTGGGGTTGCGCAGCACAATGATCACCATCAGCCCGCGTGGGGAGACAGCCACCACCGCCAGCCTGACTCCTGCTAGGGCAAGCTTCCCTGCTTTCTTCGAGATCCAAGGGCGCGGCTACGGGCACGGAGTGGGCATGAGCCAGTGGGGAGCTGCCGCCCTGGCTAGCCAAAACTACTCCTACCAACAGATCCTCAGCCACTACTACCGCAACACCAGCTTGGCCGTGGTGGAGGGACGCTAGGTTCAGTGGGAGCTCCTATCGAAAGAACTCATTGGGTAGCGAAGGCAGCTAAAGCTTTTCCGAGCTTGTGGCAATTACCCTCTGTTAACCTGATGCAGCGCCATCTCTCCAGGCGGGCCGAAGACTGGCCAGCAGCCCTCTTTGAGATTGAAAGCTGAGCTGCTGGGATAATAAAGGCTGAGGAAATCTGGCTTGGAGCTACTGCAGGTTGTAGAGATCCTGCTGAATCTAAAATCAGTTAGAAACGCTTACCAGGTACAATCAAACTCCGCCGCCCCAGGTATCTATCCTATGTCCCTTGCTGCTCTAGCCTCTGCTTTTCCCGAACGTTGCCCGGCCCTGCCGCCGGCGCTTGCCCCTTTGTGCGAGATTGCCCGCAACTACTGGTGGACTTGGAACCCGGATCACCTCACCATTTTCCGGGAAATGGATCCTGCCCTCTGGGAAAAAACCTCCCACAATCCAGTGCGCATGCTGGAGGAGGTTTCTTACTTGCGCTTGGCGGCCTTGGCCACCGATGTCAACTATCTCAACACCCTCAATCGGATGGTGCAAGCCTATCGCAAGTACATGGCAGCTGAGGACACCTGGGCCAAGCGCACCATGAAAACCTACGACTGGCAGCGCCCTATTGCCTATTTCTGCGCTGAGTACGGTCTACACGAGTCCTTGCCGATCTACTCCGGTGGCCTGGGCATGCTGGCCGCCGATCACCTCAAATCCGCCTCCGATCTAGGGGTGCCGATGGTGGGCGTGGGGTTGCTCTACCGTCAAGGCTATTTCCAACAGCGCCTCGACATCAGTGGCTGGCAAGGGGAGCTCTACGAAGACTGTGAGGTTGACTCCCTGCCCCTAACGCTAGTGCGGCGGCCAGATGGCAGCCCCCTGCTGGTGGAGCTGTCAATGCGGCAGCGGTTGGTCAAGGTGCGCGCCTGGCGGGTCGATGTGGGCCGGGTTCCCCTTTTCCTCTTAGACACTAACCTGCCGGAGAACGATCCTATTGACCGCTGGATCACCGCCCACCTCTATGGCGGCAGCACCGACACGCGCCTTGCCCAGGAGTGCGTCCTCGGCATTGGCGGGGTACGGCTGCTGCGCCAGCTGGGCTTGGATCCCATGGTCTACCACATGAACGAGGGGCATTCCGCCTTCCTAACCCTGGAGCTGCTGCGGGAGGAGGTGGCGCGGGGCACGCCCTTTGAGGCAGCAGAGGCCAAGGTGCGGGAGAAATGTGTGTTCACCACTCACACACCGGTGCCGGCTGGCCACGATGCCTTCAGCCCCAGCGAGATGGATGCGTTCTTTGCCTCTTTCTGGCCGCAACTAGGCCTGACGCGGGAGCAGTTTTTGGCTCTGGGAGCGCGGCGCGGCGGGGATCCCTGGGAGCCCTTCCACATGACGGTGCTGGCTTTGCGCTACGCACGTGCGGCTAACGGAGTAAGCCAGTTGCATGGTCGGGTCTCACGCCAGATGTGGCATGTGCTCTACCCAGAGCGCTCCGTGGATGAGGTGCCCATTGGCTCCATTACCAATGGGGTTCACGCCCGCACCTGGGTTGCTCCTCTTTTCTGGAACCTCTACAACCAATACCTAGGTCCCGACTGGCCCGAGCGGGTATCCGACCCGGAGCTGTGGGCCAAGGTAGAGGAAATACCTGATGAGGAACTGTGGCGGTGCAAAGAAGCCCTGCGGGAGCGGCTGGTGGCTTTTACCCGTCACCGGGTGTTGCGGGCGCGGCGCAGCCGCGGAGAGAGCAACGAGCGCATTCAGGCTGTCAACCAGTTGCTGGATCCCAAGATCCTGACGATTGGGTTTGCCCGGCGCTTTAGCACCTACAAGCGAGGAGACCTCATCTTGCGGAATTTGGAGCGGGTTACCCGCATCTTCACCAACAAAGAATACCCTGTGCAAATTATCTTTGCTGGCAAGGCTCACCCGCGAGATGAAGAGGGTAAGCGCCTCATCCAACGGGTGGTCGAATGGTCAAATCGGCCTGAGGTGGCCCACAGGGTTGCCTTTATTGAAAATTACGATGCCTACGTCAGCCGCAACCTGATCCAAGGGGTGGATTTGTGGCTAAACACCCCGCGGCGCCCTCTTGAAGCCTCGGGCACCTCTGGGCAAAAGGTGGGCTTCAACGGCGGGCTCAACCTCTCGGTTTTGGATGGGTGGTGGCCTGAGGGCTACAACGGTCGCAACGGCTGGGCCATTGGACAAGCCATTGAAGGCCTAGATCCCGCCATCCAAGATGAACTGGATGCCAACTCCCTCTACGATGTGTTGGAGTACGAGATCATCCCCATGTTCTACGAGCGGGATGAAAAGGGGATCCCGCGCCGCTGGGTTGCCCGCATGAAGGAGGCGATCCGCACGCTCAACCCGGTTTTTAACACCGACCGCATGGTGGCCGAATACGTGGTGAAGATGTACGAGCCTCGGGCCACCGAAACAGAGGTGAGCCGCCTCTTGTCGGGCTCGGCTGTCGTCGACTAAGACAGCCTCCTCGAAAAACTTGAGATCCCTGCCTGGAAAGCAGGGATCCCCCACCTCGCCTCCAGCGAGAGAGACCTAAGCGTTGACGTTGAGGGCCACTGGCAAGCTCACTGGCTCCTCCTCAGGTGGCAGCATCACCACTTCAGAGCTCTCGATGATTGCCTGTAGCTCTTCCCCGTCGATGGTTTCCGCCTCCACCAGGCGACGGGCAATGCGATCCAAGAGAGCGCGGTTCTCCCGGATGAGATAGGTAGCCCGCTGGTAGGCTTCGTTAACCAGACGCCGCACTTCCTCGTCGATAAGGGCTGCTGTCTCTTCGGAGAAGTCCCGCTCGGCAGCAATCTCGCGACCTAGGAAGATGTTGGCGTACTGGCGGCCTAGGGCCACATTGCCTAGGCGGTCGCTCATGCCAAAGCGAGTCACCATGTTGCGGGCAATACGGGCTACCTGCTGCAGGTCGCTGGCTGCCCCCGTAGTCACCTCCGCCTCGCCGTAAACCACCTCTTCGGCCACCCGTCCGCCTAGGGCGACAGTCATCATGTTTTTGAGATGAGCACGGCTAGTCAGGCCCATGTCGTCATCGTTGGGCACAAACCAGGTAAGGCCGCTCGCCTGGCCGCGAGGGATGATGGTGACCTTTTGGATGGGATCGTAGTTGGGCAAGAGGGCTCCCACCAGGGCGTGGCCCGCCTCGTGGTAGGCCACCAGCTCCTTGCGCCGCTCGCTCATGAGGCGATCCTTCTTCTCTGGGCCAGCCAGCACTCGATCCACCGCGTCGTTGATCTCGTCCATCGAGATCTCCGTGAGGTTGCGGCGGGCCGCCAAGATGGCTGCCTCGTTGAGCAGGTTGGCCAGATCTGCCCCCGTAAACCCAGGGGTACGGCGGGCTAACTTCTCCAAATCCACATCGGCGGCCAGGGTTTTGCCACGGGCATGCACCTTGAGGATCTCCAGGCGGCCTTGGAAGTCAGGGCGGTCCACCGTTACTTGGCGGTCAAAGCGCCCCGGTCGCAGCAGCGCTGCATCCAACACATCGGGTCGGTTGGTAGCTGCAATAACAATGACACCGGAGTTGCCCTCAAAGCCATCCATCTCGGTCAGCAGCTGGTTGAGAGTTTGCTCCCGCTCGTCGTTGCCACCTCCCAAACCCGCTCCCCGCTGCCGACCAACGGCATCGATCTCGTCGATAAAGACAATGCAGGGGGCATTTTGCTTAGCTTGCTCGAATAGATCCCGCACGCGCGAGGCCCCTACCCCCACAAACATCTCCACAAACTCGGAGCCAGAGATGGAGAAGAAAGGCACCCCTGCCTCCCCAGCCACAGCGCGGGCCAAGAGAGTTTTGCCGGTGCCTGGAGGGCCGACCAGCAACACCCCTCGCGGGATCCTTGCCCCAAGAGCGTTGTAGCGCTCAGGGTTTTTCAAAAAGTCTACCACCTCCGCCAGCTCCAGCTTGGCCTGGTCTACACCTGCCACATCGTTGAAGGTAACTTGGGTTTTCGGCTCCATCTGCACCCGCGCCCTCGACTTGCCGAAGTTAAGCGCTTGACTGCCAGGGCCATTCTGGGCTCGCCGTAGCAGGAAAAACAAACCCAGCAGCAGCAAAACAGGTAGAAGGAAGGTGCTAAAGATGCGCCCCAGCAAACCCTCATCCTGAACAGGGCGCACTGCCAGTTCTACTCCTTTGGCAAGCAAGGTGTTCTCAAAGTCGGGAGTGAGGGGGGGCAGATTGACCTGCACTCGAGTGGCGCGGCTGTTGATCTCCGCGTCAGCAATGGCAATTTGGCGGCCATCAGGGGTAACCTCAACCAAAACCTTGCTGACCTCGCCCCGCTCTACGCGGCTCATGAGATCCGAGTAGCTGATCTCCAGGCGCTCAGCCGGGCGGGTGCCGAAGAAGGTTGTGGCCAGCGAGATCAAGACGATGGCCAGCAAGGCATACAAGCCGGCACTCCTCCATTTTTTGTTTTTACTTTTCTGACTCACGGAAGTGTTTCCTCCCAAAGGGTGCTTTCTATCCAATGGTGCCTGGGCCCACTGGCAGACTATTAACTAATATTAACCTAGCTGAGAAGCCAGCGGAAATCAAATGGCACACCTTCTGCCGCTAGGCTTAAAAGCAAGCGAATGCCCTCCTGTATTCCTCTGGTATCCCGATGCTGACCCAACTGCGCCAATTGAGCCTGGCCGCCGACGGACGCTATCTCCGAGATGAGGAGATGCAGTTCATGGAGGCTTACCTAGCTTCTTTTGAGTTGCGGCTAAGCGCCTACCGCAAAATTCAAGCGGCGGAAGCCCAGATTGTCGGCGAGGTGGAGGCCAAGCTGCGCGCCTTGGATCCCTACTTGCTCATGCGGGGGATAGAGGACTTCAGCAACAAGTGGAAGGCGGACACAGTGCGGGTTTTGCGTCTTTCCGCTTTGGCCATGCTTTTGGACGATGAGCAGCGCTACAAGGAGCGGTTCCTCTACTGGTTTCAGACCTTGATGCGGGCCTTTCGCACGCAGCGCAGTTGCGAGGCCACCTACCGCCTTCTGCAGGAGGTGATTGCCAAGTACCTTACCCCGGCGGAGTTTGCCTTAATCCAGCCAATTCTGGAAACCAACCGCACCCTGCTAGGTCTCTCCTAGGCAGGAGTTTCCGGCAAGGGGGCCGCCTCGATCAGCTCCAGTTCCTCCGCCTGCAGATGGGCGCGGAACTTGTTACCAAACTGCACCTGAAAGGGAAAGTTGGCGCTGACAGGGCGGCCATTCCAGTCCCGGATGACAGCTATTACTTCTCCCTCCATGCCCTTGAGGTCAAACGGTTGATTGCGATGTTCCGGGTGGTGATAGACAATCACGCTGGCGCGCACCCGTACTCGATCTCCAACTTTCATCCTTTGCTCTCCCGAAGAGGCAATTGTTCTGGAAATACTCTACCTCGATCCCTAACAAAGGCTGCAGAGTGTAGAGAAATGTGTATGGCGCAGTAGTTGCCTTCCTTGGGTTCGCAGTGGGGGATTGGCAGCTGCTAGGGTTTCGGGAAGAGCGGGGAAAGCGAGGAGGCATCGCTAGCCCAAGCTGGCTTTTCCTTCGGCTGGCTTGGCCTAAATCACTTCCTGTCGGCAGCGATTGCCAATGCCCCAGTCCCCATAGCATTCAAGTCGCTGCAGGTCGAGTCAACAGCTGCTCCAGCCTTACTGCCTGCAACTCTGGAAAGGGGACGTGAAATCTCTCCATTGCCCTCTGCAGCTGGAGAAAATTGGAGTCCTGGTGGTTCGGTTTGGTTGATCCACATTGCTTTAGAAAAAGCTTTGCAAGCAGCGGAGAAGAAACCTCTCAAGCTATTTAGAGCTTTTCTCTCCGCTTAACACAAAAGTAGGATCCAAAGCCAGCAACAGTTGGGTGCGGCCTCGCGACTCCAGACGGTTTACTGCTGCCTGGATAACTTCAACCTGGTGGGCCCCCACCGCAGCCAGGCCCGCGGAGAGGCCGTAGAGATCTTCTAGCGAGTTGGTGGTGGCCACGACTCGGCCGTTGGGTTTGAGATAGTGCCAAGCAGCCTCTAGGATCTGGCGGAGGGGATGGCCCCCTTCAATACAGAGGCGGTCGGGGGGCGGAGAAAGCTGATGCAGACACTCGGGAGCAGTGCCCTGGATAACTTGCACGTTGCTGAGGCCAAATTTCTGGCAGTTACTCTCGATCAAGCTGACCACCTCCGCATCGCGCTCGATGGCAATCACGCAAGCGCGGGGGCAGAGGATGGCCGCCTCGATGGCAATAGTGCCAGTGCCGGCGCCGATATCCCATAGGCAGTGGTCTTCTCCCAAGCGTAACTGGCTCAGCACCAGCACCCGCACCTCGCGGGGGCTCATAGGGATCCCCGGGATCCGCTCAAAGGCAGAGTCTGGAATGCCGGGGGTGCGGTAGGGCCAAGGAAAAGGGGTTGTCATGGCCAAAAACTGCGGCCGGGAAGGTAAGGAGACAGCTTGATCACCTAGCCACGCTTAGGGGGCAGCCCCTCCCGCCCCACAGCCCTTGTAAAGCTAAGGCAGGTTTTAAAGCTGATGATCGGACTCGAACCGATGACCTGCTCATTACGAGTGAGCTGCTCTACCAACTGAGCTACATCAGCAAGGAGGGCTCGGATTCCATTTAAGCGGAGCTAGGCACCGCCTGCCGCAAAGCCCTAACCCTACCTGGGAATTTTAGCGTATCCTGGCTTGGCTCGGGATCCCCAGGCCTTCAATCCCAGAGAAAGGCCTAAGGTCAACCAGGCCAGCCAGTCGCCTGTGCGCGTGTAGAAGGTTAGCTGGGATTGCCGCCTCACCTCCCCAGTAACCACTCCGCGCTGAAAAATCGGGCCCACGCGTTGTATTCGACCGGAGGGATCCACCACCAAGTTGCCGCCGGTGTTGTTGACAAAAACCACGCTGCGCCGGTTTTCAACCGCCCGAAAGACCGAAAGCCGGCCGTGGAGCAGGGGCCAGTGGCTGTTGCCAAACCAGCTGCTGTCGGAGATCACGATCAACGACTCCGCTCCCGCACGAGTTAGAGCTCGGCTGGGGGCCGGCAAGACGCTCTCCAGGCAGATCATCACCCCCAAAGGCCCAAACAGCTCTCCTCCTGCTAGCGGCCGATAGCCATCGGGAGAGGGCACGTAGCGGCCCGACTCGAAGTAGGGAAAGATCCACTGCTTGCCAAACCAATCCTGCACCTGGCCCTGGGCGTTGAAGAGGAGGGCTGTGTTGAAAAACCGCTGCTCCTCCTCTGGCAGATGTACCGTTCGGGGATCGGGCTCCGTTGCCCCGGTAATCAAGGCCCCTTCAGGGGGAAGGATAGCTTGCATGGGCTCGATCACATAGGGTTGTAGCGGGGTGTTCAGTAGGCGGGCCCGCAGCGCTCCTTCTGGCCAGATCACCAACTGGGCCCCCTCGGCCACCGCTTGGGCCGAAAGCTGGTGCAGCTCGCGGTAGCGCTGGCTGCGGTAGTCCCAACTGCGATCGGCTTCTAGCCAGGCCACCTGCTGCACCGCCCCCACGCGAAAGCTGGGATTCCCTCCTCTTGCCGCCAGGACATCGAAATAGGCCAGCCGCACGCTCCCGTAGGCCAAGACTGGCCCTGCTAGAGCCAGGCCGCAGGCCAAGATCCGCCAGAAATCCGGGTTTCTGCGCCCTGCACTCAGCACCCCCCGCAAGGAAAGCTGGGGAAGCTGGAGGGCCAACTGCCAGAGCACGCCGTTGACGAAGACCGCAAAAAAGGTCACCCCCCAGATCCCCGCTAGATCAGCCACTTGGATCCCCAGCGGCCAATCGAACAGCAGGGATCCCCAGTGGAAGGGAATCGGCCAGCGGAGCAGGCCCAGCAGCCCATCTAGCCCTGTCCAGACCGTGGCTACCCCTAGAGGACGGGCCCAGGGGGGAAGCGGCTGGCTCAACTGCAAACTTAAAACGGTGGCCGTTGTGAAAAACAGAGGAATCAGGGGGGCCACCACCACTCCCCCCAAGACTTCCCAGGCGCTGAGCACTTGAAGGGAGAAGGGATCCACCCAGAAGGCGTACAGGCACACGCAAAACCACAGGCCATAGGCCAAACGCCACCGCCTCCACCCCTGTTGCTGTTCGCAGAGGTAAAACAGGGGTGCTAGGCCCAGTAGTGCCCCTGGGAACCAGTGCAACCAGCGGTTGGGGGATCCCAAGCACAGCAGCAAAACAGCTAGCCCTGCCAGCCAGCGGGATCTCCGGTCTTGGCGAACCGGTGGAAGCAAATCGGGGTGTTGAGGGAGGGAGGGCAGCTCTAGGGCCATTGGCAATGCGGAGGAATCCTTTGGGTGCTGCGGGCAGCAGCAAGAGCCGGCCTTGCCCGCATCCCCTCATCTTTCTATCCCAGCGGCCCTACTGCGGATACCACCGCTTTTGCCAGGCCCGCATTTGCTCAATCTCCGCCTGCTGGGTAGTGACAATGGCTGTTGCCAGTTGCCGAATCTCGAGGCGCTTGGATTTTTCCAGAGCCTCTCTAGCCATGACCAGGGCTCCTTCGTGGTGCTGGATCATGGCTTGCAGGAAGCGCAGGTCAAACTCAGGGTCAGCGGATCCCAGGTTGGTATCCATGCGCATGGCAGCAGCCATCTCCGGAGTCATGGCCATCTGGTGGCCCATCTCTTCATGCCCCATGACGGGATCCCGGGGAGCTTGCGGGTACCAGCTCAGCCGCCAGCCTCGCATCTGCTTGATTTCTTGGCTCTGGGCAGCCAGGATATCCTTGGCTAGCTGACGAATTTCCCGCCGCCGGGATTTTTGCAGGGCCTCCGCGGCCATGCTCACCGCTCCCTCGTGGTGGAGGATCATCGCATCCAGAAACCGCAGGTCGAAGGATTCGTCGGCAGGGCCTAGGCTGATCTGATGAGCTCTATGGATCGAGAGCTCCCCCTTCCCCTTGCTCTCATGAGCAGTTGCCTCCAGCTCCCTGCCAGCCCAGGAAGCCCCCAGGACAAACCCACCAGCCAGGATGAGAGCCCAGACCGTCAGGCGCATCGCCACTTCCCTCCGAGGACAACAGGCCAATATCCTACACCTTCCAATCTCCTCTGGAGTCAAGCCCTTTGGCGATCCTGGCGTCGCCCCTTCAGGAAGGGGGGGCAGGCTTCAACAACTGCTCCCCTTGCAGCATGCGGGCAGCAGCGCTGAGCAGCTCCTCCTCCAGGTAGGGCTTGGTGAAGTAGGCAGTGGCCCCCAGCTCCCGGGCTGTTTGCCGGTGTCGTTCTGCCCCTCGCGAGGTGAGCATAGCTACCGGAATATGCTTGAGGTTGCTGTCTGCCCGTATGCGGGAGAGCAACTCTAGGCCGTCCATGCGCGGCATCTCGATGTCGCAGAAGACGAGATCGCAGCGCAAGCCGCCGCGGAGCTTTTCCCAGGCATCCTGGCCATCGCGGGCCTGCTCCACCCGGTAGCCCACCTTTTGGAAGGACATGGAGAGCAGCTCTCGCACGGTAATCGAGTCGTCCACAATGAGCACCGTGGTCTGATGGGTTTCCTCGGCCCTTGGCTCCTCAGCGCGACGCTCTGCCCAGAGGCGGCTGAGATCGCGACGGCGGCCTTGAGCCATATCCACCAGCTCGAGGACGTCAGCAATCGGCAGCACCCGCCCGTTCCCCAACACTGTTACCCCGGAGATTCCCGGCGGCTTAGGCACAGGGCCGCGCAGTTGCTTGATCACGATCTCCTGCTCTTCCACAAAGCTGTCCACCTGCAGAGCAAGGTACTGGCCCGCACTTTGGAGGACAACGATGGGAATGATACCCTCATCCTGGGTGACGGTATAAACCTCAGAGCGGCTGCGGCTGTGGCTGCGGCTGTAGGACAACAAGCTGGAGAGGGGCTGGAAGGGAAGACGCTGATCCCGCCAGGGAATGGTGGGCCGTCCCTGCTCATCAGGCTGCACGGCGTCGACGGGAACATCCAGCATCTCCTCCACGCCGTCGAGGGGGAAGGCAATCAGGGCCTTGTCGCTGACACACACCATCGCCTTGGAAATGCTCAGAGTGAGCGGCAGGCAGATGGTGAAGGTGGTGCCCCTGCCGCGCACAGAATCCACCTGAATGCTGCCGCGCAGTGCAGTGATGTTGCGCCGCACCACATCCAAGCCAACCCCTCGCCCAGCCAGATCGTCTACCTCGCTAGCCTCGCGGCTGCTGAAGCCGGGGTGGAAGAGAACCCCCAATACTTCGTCTTCGGTTGCTTCCTCTGACAGCAGCCCCAACCTTTGCGCCTTGGCCTTGACCTTCTCCACCGGGATCCCCGCCCCGTCGTCGGAGACGACAATGATGGCTTGGTTGCCCTGGTAGAAAGCCTTGACGGTGATCTTGCCCTCAGGGGGCTTGCCCAAGCGGCGCCGCTCTTCCGGCGGCTCGATCCCGTGCACCAGGGCGTTGTTCACCAGGTGGGTTAGCGGGTCGGAGAGCTCTTCCAGAATGGCCTTGTCGATAAGGGTGTCCCGGCCTTCCACCACCAGGCTGGCCTGCTTACCGGTTTTGAGGGAGAGGTCGCGAACAGCTCGGGGCAAGCGGTCGGCAATTTGCGCAAAAGGCACCATGCGCGCTCGGTTCAGGCCCTCTTGCAGTTGGGCAGTGACCTGCCGGAAATGGCGGGCAATCTGCTCCGCCTCATTCACGGCAAACTCAATGTCGGAGGAAGACTCACGCACCCGCACAATGAGCTCGATAATCTCCTGGGCCAGGGCGTGGAAGGCCGTAAACTGGTCCATCTCCAGCTTGTCAAACTCCTGGCCTGTGGAGTGACCTACTCTGGCGCGGCTGGATCCCTCGCCGTTGCGACTGGAGCCCACTGCTGCCGTGCTCCTGCGGCCAGAAAATAGCGCTGCTTCCAGCAGGGAGCGGTCGTACTGATCCCGCATGCGCTGGCCCAGCTCCCCAAGCTGCTGGACACGGCTCAATAGGCCATCGAGAAATTGGCGCAGACGAGTTTGGTTTTGCTCTATGCTATTGCGAATGACAACCAGCTCTCCCACCAAGTTGTTGATGCAGTCCAGGTGACGCACCTCCACCCGCATTACAGAGCTACCTAGGGCAGCCCGCCGGCTGGCCGGTGTTGCTGGCGTAGCGGGTACTGCTGGGGTGGCTGCTGGAGCAGTAACAGCAGGGGGAGAAGGCGCAGCAGGAGCCTGGGGAGCGACCTCGAGGTCGCCTAGGAGCAATTCCAGTTGGGCTGCGAAGTCGCTGGCGGCTTCCGCAGGGGGAGCAGTAGCCTCTTCCAGCTTAGGAGTCACTGCTGGTTCAGCAGCATCAAAGAGAGCAGCCAGATCGTCCAGGCTGGGGCTCGAGGAGCCTTCTAAAGCTTCTTCTGCCGGGGTCTGCATCTTGCCCTCAGCCACAGTTGCGCCCGGGGCGGCCAAGGGCTCATCCTCGGCAAACAGGCTTTCCAGTTGCCTGGCCAGGTCTTCCTCTGCTGACTGCAGAGCCCTACCCTCCTCTGCTACCTCTGGCGGAACTTCTGCAGCTAAGTTGCTTGCTGGCGAGGCTTCTAGGTCAGCCAGGGGGGCTCCTTCCTGCGTGTCTGCCGCTGCGGCAAAGAACCGGCTCAGCTCCTCCAGATCGATCTGGCTGTCGCCATCAGTATCCACAGCCGATGAAGGTTCGCCAGCCCCCCTGCCCAGCTCTTTGGCCTCGGCCTCCTCGGCAAACAACACCTCGAGACGGTTGAGAGAATCCTCCGAGAAAGAGGCAGCAGCTGCTGCAGAGGGCTCCTCTTCTGGGGCTGGAAACATCTGCTCCAGGAGCGCCCACTCCTCCTGGTTTTCTGGGGCCTCCACCGTCTCCCTAGCCAAGAGCTCAGCCAGACTCAGCTCAGCCGTGAAGCCCTGGGCTGCCGCAACCTCTGGCTCCTCGAGGCCTTCGGACTGCTCAGCTGCTTCCGACCAGGCCAGCTCTGCTGCCCCAAGAAGATCCTCTAGGCTCTCCTCGGCAGGGGATCCCTCCTCGACCTCTGCCCAAAGCTCCACCCTGGGAGTTGACTCCAAGTCAGGCAAGGGAGAACTCTCAACGGCTAGCTCCTCCAGCTCAAACGGGGTCTCCACTCCGCCACTTGCAGCCGCAAAGTCGAGGCTCGCCGTAGGCCTTTCCGCAGGTGCTTGGGCCGTCAACTCCTCTTCGGTGACGTTCCAGAGAGCTTGACCTGTGTCCTCAGCCTCTGTCCGCTCAGCAGAGCCAGCCTCCGCTGTGGCTTCGCCCACCACTTCCGCAAACAGCGCTGCCAGATCCGCTTCCGCGCTCCTCTCTTCTGGGATGAGCTCCTCGAACGCTGCCGAGGAGAGTTCAGAGGCAGGAGGGATCAGCTCTGGTGGAAGTTCTTCGATATCGGATAGCTGTTCTGCGTTGGCAAACAGCTCCTCAAAGGCCAAGGAGACTTCTTCCTCCAAACTCAAGGGAGTGGCGTCGAAGTCACCTCCACCCACGGCCCAGTCGGCTTGTGGCACCCCCTTCTCCTGAAGCCAGTTCATCTCTGCGGAGCCAGCAAGGCCTTCTTGGGCAAGGTCGGCGGCCGCTTGCCCGTCTTCCTCTATCCCCTTCTCGGCAAGCATCTCCGGCCGGCCTAGCTCTGGGTGTTCTGTTTCTTGGCTTTCGGCTTCTAGGGCTTCCTCTAACCCAGATTCTCGGCTTAGAGCCGGAGCAGAGAGGACGGCCTCGGGTTCGGCAGAGGACAGTTCTGACTCAGCCTCCTCAGCAACTGTCGGCACGCGGCGGAAGGCCAACAACTCTGCAGAGGGCTGGATGCTCTGGGCTGATCCGCTAGCCAGAGCCTGGTGGCCCTGCTTGAGATCTCGCAACACTGGCAGAGCCACCTGCCGTAAATCTTGGGCAGGATCTGCCAAAATCTCCCCAACCAGGCGCGCTAGGGCTGTCCAGCCGCCCAGATCCACACCCTCGGCCTGCCCCACCTCCTGCAGGGATTGGGCGATGCTCTGCAAGGCGGGCCGCGTAGCGGGGTCGTCGGGCCGTTTGAACAGCTCCAGCATCTGGCGCAGTAGGGCCGGGATCCGCTGCTGGATCACCACGTCCAAGGGATCAGGGGGTGCAGCCGGCGCTGCCGGGCGGGCCAGCTGCTGCAATTCTGCCGAGGCACTCACCTCCTCAGCCCTGCCTGCCAAGATCAACTGCTGCCCTTGCTTGAAGTCCCGCAGGGCAATCAACGCCAGCGTTCGCAGATCGGCATTGGGGTTGCCCAGCGCTTGCTCGAAAGTTTCTGTGAGCTGTTGCCAGCCTTTCAAGTGATGAGTTTGCCCGATTTGCTTGAGGACGGCATTTGCCTCCCGCAACTGCTCGCGCACGCCCGGCTGATCCCCTTGCTTGAACAGCTCCAACATCTGCCGCAACTGCTGCGGCACCACTTCCACCATCTCCTGCTGAAGGCTGCGAGCTGCCGACGGCGGGGCAACAGCCGGAGCGGGAATGGAGGGGGGGCCTTCGCCCAGAAGACTGCGAATGTGCTTTTCGGCCTCCTGAAAAACTGGCTCCAATCTTGCCAAAGTGGAAGCGCTGAACTCCTGGGTGAGGCCTTGGGGGCTCTGCAGCTCGTCCAAGAGCGCCGTCAGACCATCAAAGACCTGCAGCAGCAGTGTTTCCAGGTGCTGATCCACTGGCACCTCGCCCGGACGAGAGCGAAAGATGTTAAAGAAGTCTTCTAGGCGGTGGGCTGTTCGCTGAATGCTGGTAAGGCCCAGCATGGCTGCTCCCCCCTTGATGGAGTGAGCAGCTCGGAATAGCTCATTGATTTGCTCAGGGTCGCCGACCGTGTCCCGCAAGCTGAGGAGCCCTTGCTCGATAGTGGCCAAGTGGTCGCGGGCCTCTTCGATGAAATAGTTGAGAATCCGCTTTTGCGCTTCTTCATTCATGGCAGGAGGCTCCTCCTACGGCCCACAGTTTTAGTAGTAACAAATTGGACACAGGAAAACTTGCCTCTGCGCTGATTGGCAGGGGGCTCCCAAGGAGACTCGGGATCCTTACTCCCTAGAGTGCCCGCGAACCAGGCAAATTTGCTCATTCATCTCCCACTCGGAAGCGACCCACGGAAGCTTGAAGCTCACGGGCAATGCCCACCAACTGCTGCAGCGAAGCAGCCACTTTCTGCGCCTCTTCGGATGTCTCGTTGGCTGTCAGCGCCACTGATTGCATGAGGTGGGCCACAGCGCGAGAGGTCTCTGTTTGTTGTACGGTAGCCTGAGAAATGGCCCGCACCAACCTATCAATCTGGTGGCTGACCTCGATGATCTCGTCCAGACTGTTTTTGGCCTGCTCAGCCCGCCTTGTTCCCTCGATCACCACCTGGGTTCCCTCTTCCATGGCTGTCATGACGTTGCTGGTCTCCGACTGGATCTGCAGCACAATCTGCTCGATCTCTTTCGAAGCTTTGGCGGCTCGGTCAGCCAGTTGTCGCACCTCATCGGCCACAATGGCAAAGCCCCGTCCCGCCTCGCCGGCCCGCGCGGCCTCGATACTGGCGTTGAGGGCAAGCAGGTTGGTGCGCGAGGCAATTTGTGAGATCAAAGCCACAATCTTGGAGATCTCCTGGGAGGATTCTGCCAAGCGTTTCACCTTGCGGGTCGCCTCTGCTGCCACTTCCCGAATCTCCAGGATGCTGGCCACCGTGCGATCCACGGCTTCTCCGCCTCGGGCAGCTGCTTCTGTAGCCTGGGCAGCGACATTGGCTGCCTCGCGAGCATTGCCAGCCACCTCCTGAATGGAGTCTGTCATCTCCTGAATGGAGTTGAGGGAGTTGGAAATCTCCTCCGCCTGGCGCAGGGCGTCGGCAGAAAGGTTGCGGGCAAAGTCCTCGCTCTGTAAAGCTGCATCGTTCACAGCGGCTGCGGCCCGCTTCACTTGAATCACGATGTCCCGCAGGCTGCTAATGGTCAGGTTGAAAGAGTCAGCAACAGCTCCGAGCACGTCAGCGGTAACCTCCGCCCGCACCGTCAAGTCCCCGCGGGCTGCCCCCTCCACATCGTCCAGGAGGCGGATCACTTGGCGTTGCAAGTCTTCCTTAGCCTGCCCCTGTTCAGCAGCCCGCTGGCTGAGGTCAGCAAAATGGGCCTCCAGGGCAGCAGCCATCCGGTTGAAGCTGTCGGCCAAGCGCCCCAGCTCGTCATCTCCTCTCGCCTCTGCCCGCACGGAATAATTCCCCTGGGCCAGCGCGGCAAAGTGTCCGGCCAGCTCTTGGGTAGTGGCGCGAAGGCGCTGGGCATGGCGGGAGGCAAGGACAGCCCCAACTCCTGTGCCAATGACCCCCCCGCCAACTACGCCGGCCAGCAGGCGGGCTCCACCGTTGGCTGGGATCCCTAGGCCAATGGCCAAGCCGGCAGCCAAACTGACCACCCCTTGCATCAGCGCCAGGGTCAGCTGATTGGCTGTCAGTCGGCTAGGCAGTTCCCCTCTAGGTATGCTGGGGAGAGGAACGGAGAGAGTAGGCAAGCTTTGTAGCGTTCTAGCCGTTTCTCCTGTCTTGCCCTCATCGGCGCCGAGGGCCGCCGGCTCGCTCCTGCCTATGCCGGCCAGTTCGCGATCCAAGCTGTCCAACTCGTCAGGCTCAAAGAGCACCGTAGAGCCAGCGCTGGCTGTATCTTCGTCGGGGGCAGGGATCGGCTCGCTCATGGGGGCGGCCAATTCCGTCGGCAAGCTTTCTTCTAGGGATCCCCCTTCCTCAAAAGTGGGTAGAGAAAAGCCCATCTCCTCGGGAAAATCGGCACCGCTAGCCAATTGAGTAACAGCATCGCTTTCCAGATCTTGCGGCTGTTGCTCAAACTCGTTGAGGAAGGCAAAGTCGTCCTCGAGCATCGGCTCTGCCTGAGGTTGCTTCACACCCCCTCCCCTTGTTCGAGGAGTCGTGGGCAGGGGCTGAGAGGAGCCCAACAGGGCTGCTGGCTCCACTGAGAGTCTCGTCTCGAAAGGTTCGGCAAATTCTCCAAAGCTGTTGCTCTCCGCAGCAAGGGGATCGGCCCCAGCTTCTCTCCTCTCCTCAAAAGCAAACTGGGAAAAAGGATCCGACTCCTCCAGTTGAGCAGCAAACCCCTCCCGAGGCTGAAGCTCGTCCTCCTGCGGTAAAGGGGGAGCCTCTGCTAGCTCCGGCGCCACCTGCAACAGCTCCTCCAGGCCCCTACGGGCTGCTTCCAGATCCTCAGGATCGCTGGCTGTTTTGAGGATGGTATCGTAGGTATGGCGGGCTTCCCGCAGTTGCCCCGCTTGCTTCTGGGCCGAAGCCAGCAACAGCTTGACCGCCGTATCCTGAGGTTGAGCAGCGGCCACCTGGCTGAATAGACGCACTGCCTCAGCGTAGTCTCCCCGCCAAAAGGCAACCATTCCCTCAGTGAAGTCTCTCTGATTGTTTGCGCTGGAAACCATGGCTCCTCCCTTCCCTGCTTGGCTACCTCTGGGACTGCTTTAGCCTCAATGCACAGAACTCACCCCACACCAACCCCTCAAAGTCGCTAGGTCGCCATAAAGCTGTAGTAATATGCTCATGGACTGCTTTTCCCCTCCAACCCTAAAGCTTTGGGGGCAAGAGCTAGCGCAACACATCCCCAGCAAGCTTGGGGCAAATCTCTTGGGAACAGGCTCCAAGCTGTTTCCCCTGTCTAGGGAGCAATCTCGATAAGAACTATACATCCTCCTTTTCCTGGCGAACTTATAGGCGGCTCCTCATCAGCCCCAACGATTAGATTTCAGGATGGCCGACGGATCCAGGAACGGCAAGTGAGCCCCTGTCTCTGGCACCACCCATTCTCCGCGCAAGAAGGGAGCTAGCGACTCAGGAGCCTTCTGAACAGGTTGCAGCGATTCCGTCTTGAGCCACTCCATGCCCCCAATGGAGTCCACAGCCAATCCCATCAGCAAATCCTGTTGATCCATTACAGCCACCACAGGCAGCTCGGCACGCTCAAGATTGAGGGGGGGACTGATCCCCAAGAATTGCCCCAGGTCTGCAACCCAGATCACTTCACCCCGCAAGTTGAGTGTGCCCAGCAAAACCGGTGCCACATTGGGCATGGGGGTAATCTTCTCAGGGCCAATGCTCATCACTTCCACAATTGATACTGCCGGCAATGCAAATTCTTCGCCGGTAGCAACCTTGAATTTCAGGAATAGCTCACCTTCAGGAGCCTCAATTTCTCTCAATTCCTGGGTTTCG
>NZ_JANSHR010000089.1:0-2655 GCF_047461675.1 Synechococcus sp. R70.1 | reverse complement strand
TCCCCAATCTTGTACCTCAACTCATTCGACGCGCCCTAGAAATTGGCACCAGCGCTATGTTGCGCAAATTTCGGCAAACCCTTGGCAATTCCTAACGCTGTTTCCCACTTTTGGAGAAGATCCCATGACTGGCAATCGCCCTACTCGTCCTGGCAACGCTCCTCAGCCGCTTCCTCGTCCCCCCAGGCCAGGGGATCCCAGCCGCCGGCCGCCTCAGGAAAATCGGGGCCCTAATTCTCCTAGAGGAGGCAATGGAGGGGGAAACCAGCCGCGCGGTGGAGGAGGCAACAATCCTCCGCCCTCACCGTGGCTAGGTCACCCCTTGGATCCCACGCCCAACCCCGGTCCCACCGCTGGCTTTGTTGAATATTTGCGTTGGATGCGAGCGCCGCTCGATGCTTTTAAAGACGGCACCAAGGCGGAGCTGGCGCACCAAGTGGAAACCAGGATCAACTTTGGAGCTCGCTTGAAGGTTTTGAATGAGCGCACCCAGCGTATTGCCAGCAACACCTTTCAGGTCACCTGTCCCTGGCGAATTCGAGTCGGTGGAGCCAAAGGCCCGGAGAGCATGCTGCTCCCTGCTTTCGATCACTTAGGGATCCCTTACATTCCCAGCTCCACCCTGCGCGGCGTAGCCCGATCCCAGGCCATTCGAGAGCTGATGCGGGAGCGCAACCTCTCTTGGGAGGAAGCGGACAAAGCTGTAGCTCCTTGGTTTGGTCACCTACAAGCTGGCGAACAAGACAGTGCTGGCAAGGTAATTTTTCTGGATGCCTACCCTATGCCCACTCGGCCCCAGAGGCGGGAGGATCCCGATAACTCCAAAACCGGAGGCCTGGCGGTAGATATTGCCAACAATATCTGGAAATGGAATGGAAAGAATCTTGACTACTCGCCTAACCCTAACTTGTTCTTTTCTCTCAAACAAGCCACTTTTTTGATTGGCCTACGCAAAGGCCCCGGCTGTACTGACCAGATATTGGCTCAAGTCAAGGAGTGGCTGATCCGGGGCCTAGAGCAAGGGGTGGGATCGCAGGTGAATACTGGCTATGGCCGGCTGATCCCCCTAGGAAAATCGCTGGACAAGATGCAAGGGGAATTCTTGCGGCTGCCCTTTGAGCTAGAAGGCCAACTCATTCACGGGCGTCAAGTAGCTAACTGGAATCCGGATAGGAATCGCTATGATAATCGACCCATTGCCGAAGTGCGGCCTGTGGCTTTTAAGAATATGCTGCGCTACTGGTTTCGCACTTTTGCCTTAGGGGTTCTGCCAGTTGTTCAGGTGCAAAAGTGGGAGGGCCAACTTTTTGGCTCCATCACCCCTGAGCAAAAACACGGCTGGATCCATGTGGATTTGCTGAACGGCAAAGTCTCTCGGCCGGAGCCCAATCAGCGAAGAGAAGTCGCAGGCCAACAAGAAGGGATCCTTGTCTTGAGTTTTTCTAGCGAGTGCCAAAATTACGCTTCCCCAGCAGAGCAGGAGGCGGTGAAAAGGCTCTTTACTAACCTCACCTGGATGATGTTCCATCTGGGGGGTGTGGGCCAAGGTGCTAGAAGACCCTGCTACTCCCGCCAGGATCGCGACCGGCCTCCCTGGTGGCGCGGCTCTACCCTAATTCCCAGGTCGGAGGATGCCTTTTGGAAGCTGGCGGAGTCGGTGGCCGGGTTTCAGAAGCTTTTCCAAAAGCGCCTGGGCAACTTCTTTGACGCTCTCAAGACTCTAACCAAGCAGGCCATTAACCCCGATAGCCCAAGAAGTGCTGGCCAGGTTCAGAGGGATAAATGGCCGCAAGCGGTGGATGCCAACTGCAGGATCGTAGTCTGCAGCGGCGAGGAAGATTTCAACAAACCCTATGCCCTGGCAACTTTGCATCGCTTAGGCCGACAAGATGAAGGCCGGTACGACAAATTCTTGTGCGGGGGTGTACAGGGAGGTGCTCTGCCCTCTCCGGTTTGGATTGCCGATTTGGGTGATTACCAAGTGGTTACCGTTTTTGGGGCAACGGCAGATCCTAGGAAAAAGTATCTTGAGGAGCTCAAGAAAGATGCTGATGATTTTCAAGTAATCTGGCCCTTGAGATAGAAGAAATCTCGAAGAATTTTTGGAGAAACAAAATGCCCAAAAAGAAGATCAATGCCAAAGTTCTCAGAAACCTTGTTACAGCCGTAATCAATGGCTCGATTACACTGGCCATTTTGCTCATTGCTCCCTTGGGCCTGGCAGCCGTGATTACCAACACTATTTTGGTTGCCATTGCCAGCTTCTTTTCTGGAAGCTTAACAGAGATGGTCATGGATCTTTTGTCAAGCCCTGAAATTGACGTGGAGGTTTTGCCAGAAGAGCGCCAATCCAAGACCAGCACTTCCATAGAGCCAAGGCGAGGCTCAGAGAGTCTGCGTCGAGATGATCAATAATGCGAACCTTGTATGTTTCCCAGCAAGGGTGCAGGCTAAGCCTCAGGCAAGAGTTTGTGCTGGTTCATTTGGGCGAGTCGCTCTTGCAAGAGATGCCTCTGCCCTTGCTGGAGCAAATTTTAATCTTTGGCCGCTCTCAGGTGACTACCGATGTTGTGAGGGAGTGCTTGAAGCGCAATATCCCCATTGCCTATCTCTCCCGGCTAGGCTATTGCTATGGTCGCCTTGTTCCTATAGAGA
>NZ_JANSHR010000088.1:0-2659 GCF_047461675.1 Synechococcus sp. R70.1 | reverse complement strand
CCTTACCTACCCAGGAAGGGCACGAGGCTCCCACAAGAGAGGTGCTGCACCTAGCTACGGCAGGACCGGTGGGCCCCTCGAGCGTTAGCCGGGCGCCTGAAGTCGCCGAGAGTTTGGCCAGCGACAGGCTTTGGCGGTCGGAGCGGATGGAGTTGCTGGTGAAGCAGGGCTCGAGCTATCTAGCCACCAAATAGCCTCTTCCAGAGCTGGCCTAAAAGACCTGGGACACGTGGCTCGGCCTTGCGTGCTTGCGCCTCAATGTTCAATCCTTGGTTGATTGTCTATAAGACAATGCCCGCCGAGCCCAAGGGATCCCTGAACATCGACAATCCATCAAACTTCCCGAGTTTGGGCAAGTGTACTGCCGATGATGCGGAAGTCCTCATTTTCTAGCTGCTTAACAGTAGAGCGAGTGATGATCTTGCCCTGCTCCACCAAAACCTTCCCCGTCCGTGGGTGCAGCAGGTCTTGTTCAGCCCGCCGACCGATGAGCACTTCGATATCTTTCAGAGAGTTCACGTACATTCCCAGCGGCAGCTCCACCACCACCTCTGGGACACGTGGCTCGGCCTTGCGTGCTTGCGCCTCAATCTCTGGTGTACAGAGCTGAAGCTTACCAGCTTTGAGCGCCCTAGCGAGATCTTTTTGTCGTTCAAGGGCCTCTGTGAAAGCTCCCTTAACCAGGGTATTGCGGGCGCGCGTGAAGGCCACATAGGTCAGGTTGGCCTCCTCTGGGTACAGCTTCACACACCGATGTGTAGGGTTCTCCTGGGCTAAGGGCACCCCTGTGAAGTCTTCTGCCAGAGTCACCCGATCCCACTCGCGGCCCTTGGAGCGGTGAGCGGTGGAGACTACCACCTCAGCATGTTCTTCGTCCACCAAACTGTTGCGCAAGGTACGGCACACCTTGGGAATGCTGTCCTTGTACTCCTCAACAAGGCGCTCGTAGGGACGGTACTGCGCGGCGATGGAGGGAAAACGCTCTATCAAAAGCTTGAGCTGCTGCCAACTCCTGAAGAGCGAGAACTCAGGGTGGCAGGGGTTTTGCCCTAGGTAAAGGCGGTAGGCAGCTTCCAGGGCACCGGTGAGCTCCTCAATCTTGTTCACCAGAGCTACTTTTTTGCCCTGCTCCAGCAGCGCCAGCACCTCCCGGAGCGCCCCGGCGTTGGTGCGGCTGAGGATGGCAGTAGATCCGTCCTGTTTTGGCTTGGGGTTGCCCCGCACCTGGCGCTCCTCCCCTTTGAAGAGGCGGAGCAGCTCGCTGGCCTCATCAGCGATGTGTTCCTTGAAGCGAAAAGACTGAGAGAGGGGGAGTTCTTGCCCCTGAAGACGATCCATAGCGTTCACCGCGCCCCGCCAGGCGTAAATCTGCTGGTGGGGGTCACCCACGAAGATGCGCTGTGCAGCCTGGGGCAGCAGGATACCCATCATGGCAGGGTTGGCATCCTGGGCCTCGTCAAAGAGGATCACGTCGTAGGGGAGCCGGGGGCGGGAGAGCTGGTAGAGCTTGAGGTAGACATCGTGGCTGACCGGATAGCTGGCCTCTGGATCTACTAAAAGCTCCCAGGCCCGCTGGGCCAGGGGCACCAGGCAGGCCGCAAAGTCATCAAATCTCTCATCTTCCGCCTCGATCTTCAGGCGCAGGATTTCAGGGATGTGTTCAGCTGTGACAGTCTCAGCCTCCGACTGGGTGAAGCGATTTACGGTCTCAAGCACCGGGAACAGGGCTTCTTCCCGGTCGCAGAAGCTCCACTCCCGAAGGTCATCGAGGCCGGGCATGTCCTTAGCCAGCAGGTAGCGGGCCTGGAAGAGGCTGCGCCGCAAGCGTTCTTTCTCTGCAAAGGGTTTGCCCGTCTCCTTGTAGGCCAGGGCGTGGTTGGTCATCACGTCGGCCAGGCTGCCGAACTTCTGCTCGGCCTCTTTTGCCAAGGCCTTGCTAAAGGTCAGGTAGAGGATGCGCTTGCCTGCCAGCGCCTTGGCGACCTCTACGAGGGTGAAAGTCTTGCCCGCTCCGGCGAAGGCCACCACCTTGAGGTGACTACCAGTCTTTGCGGCTTCTACGACCGCTTTTTGTTCATCCGTTAGCGTTGCCATTGATTTGGATTATAGGCTGTCGTAAAAGTCCTCCACGGGCAGTTACGCGGCCTTGGCTAGCCGCTTCACCAACAGATGAGGGGCTCCAGGAGGGCCCACTCCTCGTCGGTTAGGTCGCTGGGGTAACATCGTCTAAGGGTCACCCTTCAAGGATACCACCCTTTTACGACAGCCTCTACCTTCAGATTCGCGTCAGACGTTGCTGGTAGGCTTCACTTAGGTGCTTCCAGAATTCTCTTGCATCCTCTTTGGGCAAATCTAGTACAAACGTAAAATGCTTGCCTAACCCATTGAATGATGTTCCCACGACAACCCCTTGCGGTTCGCTGTTTTCCTCTTCAAACCAAAACCAGACCCGGTCATGTACCTCCTTACCAACATAGGCGATGTATATATCGGCCCCACTTTCTTCCTTGAGCTTTTTCAATGCGCTCTCCCGGATGGATTTCTTACTTGTGTAAAGGTAGTGTCGCGTATTTTGTGGGTTAAGCATGGAGGGCGGAATGGACGGAGAGGAGCTCAAGAGGTTGACCAAGGAGGAGATCAGCCGGCGCATCCGGGAAGG
>NZ_JANSHR010000087.1:0-676 GCF_047461675.1 Synechococcus sp. R70.1 | reverse complement strand
ACCATCACTTGCCAACCTCCGGGGGCTACCTGCACCTATACAGACTGGACTCCTCAGTGTACGGTGGCCGACGGCGGCCTGCAGATAACTCAGAGCCGCACTGAGACCTGCACCTCGATTTGCGGGACCACCACCCGGACGCAAACCCAAACGGTTACCTGCCCGAAGACTTGCAACTACAGCGAGTGGAGCCCCTGGTCACCCCCAGATTGCAGCCAGGTTCAGGTTGCCTGCGGCCAAACTAGAACGGTTACCCAAACTCGAACGCGCAACCTGATTGCCAGCACCAGCAGCCCCACCTGTCCAGCAACCGAGACGCAGACGCAAAATCTCACCTGCCAGGGGCCTCCCTGCGGGCCGAGCACTTTTGCTCCAGAAACTCCCTCCAAGAGCCCTCTGGGCGAGTGGATGGCGGCCAAGCCCAACACGGTGGAGCTGCGACCTGCTCGGGAGGTGCAAGCGGATCCAGAACCCGAGACGGTCAGCGTGCATAGCGTGGCCAAGGCTTCTACTGAAGGCGTGACCATTGCCTTGGAGCCGCAGCTCTCGCCGGTGCTGGAGGTGAAGGCAGGGGTGCCCAAGCCGCCCAAGTGGCCCAGCCCTGCCGAGGCTCTGCAGGCGGCCTTCAATTGGATGTTTGGGGAGCCAGCCCATGCTGCCCGCGCTGGCTTGAGGG
>NZ_JANSHR010000086.1:0-2695 GCF_047461675.1 Synechococcus sp. R70.1 | reverse complement strand
GGTCGTGGCTACTTAACCTCGAGAACAGCATCGAGGAAGGACAGGAAATATCCGACGACGACACTAGGCTCCTGCTTGGATACGTTCGAGAGTGGAGCGGCGGTAACTTGCTATGGAAAGTGCTGTGAGAAAGGATTAAGGCAGATACTGCAAGAGTTGTTATTCTCCCGGCGGTGCTGCAAGTTATCAACTCAGCTAGAGAGATTAGCAGGGCTCTAGATGTTCTAATCAACACAAGACGAATTCAGACATTGGAGGAGGTAGATAGGCAAAGAAAGTATATTCAGGAAAGACGAGAGCAGTGCAAGGAAGCAATAGATCAAGTAGCCCAACGGTTTATCAATGACATTAAAAGTTTACTCGACAAAATTGCTAGTGCCGACGGCACTCTTGAATCCCTATCAAAGATAGAGGAAGAAGCCAGAAAGAAGGGCTGGCAGGTTTTCCCCCAGCTTGCTGACTTTGTGGACGAGCAGGTCAAAGACCTGATTAATAAGATCGTCGCCCCAGTTCGAGATGCTCTTGAGGAAGAAATTGGGGTTTATCAGCTAGAAGACGTCCTGAAAGAGCTGATCCCTGCTCACATTGCCAACTTCGTTGCTAGATCATGCGACCTGACAATCAGGGTATTGAGAGGTTGTGAGCGTCAGGAAGATAGCTTCGTTCTCAGAGTGCGTGTTGAGGAGAAAACCGGAGAGCGCCATGAGAAGATAGAAAGAGCTGAGCGCGCTGTTTTAGCTCTGTACCAATCGGTCAAGGATGCTCTTGAGCATAGGGCAGAGTTTCTGTTTCAAGCCAAGGCGCAAACCTTTGAGAGATTTGCAAACTCCTTGATCTCCCAGTATGCTATGCAACTTACTGGAAAGATAGAGGAGATCCTCACAGCCTCAGAGGAAGACAGGCTAAGGATCCTAGAGTTAATCAAAGCCGGCGTTGAGGTAAAGAGTGAGCCTTTGCACATTACAGAAGATGTCTTTCTCTTTAGGAAGGAGATAGAAATAGAAGCTGAGAAAATAGACATAACGCAAACAATTAAAAAGTCTAGATCTTGCTTCGGAGGCACGACATACGAAAAGATTAAGGTTGGTACAGAGTTCTATCAAAAGCTAACTGTGCCCAGCTTTGATAAGATGGCTGAGGAGTGGTCAAGAGGAGCAGAAGCCGGTAAGCAAAGGCTATGGCAAGTCTTGAGAGAATGGATTTTAAGTTACATGGAAAAGCTAAGAAAGACTACCCAAGAATTGGTTAAAAAGGCGCTCGATTTCTCCATGGATGAGCTAAATAGGCAAAGAAAGCTAGTCGATGAGAGCTTTAACCAAGCAGTAGCCATAGTCGAAGGTCTGGAGAATAGGAAGAATACAATTGAAAGTCTTGTTCAGACTTTGTCTCGCTTAGGGAGTGACCATGATGGGCGAGAACGACAGAGAGCAGAGAGAGTTTCTTGCTAAAGCACTCGCTGTAGGACTTGGAGCTATTGCTGGTGGTGCTATTGGGGGTCCAATAGGAGCTGCTTTCGGAGCAGTGGCTGCACTCTTGGTTGAAGAAAATTTATCCAACCCCAAGCCACCCAAGCCTGAACTTGAATCTTCTTCTGGGCCTCCCCAACCTCAGATCTCCAACCGTTTGGTCGTGCTGGCTTTAAGGTCTACCCAGTTTCGCGAATACTTTTCTCACCTCTCCCCTGGGCAAAAAATAACAGAGAAGACTACGTGCGAGCTCCTTTATAGAAACACAAAGTACATCTGGAGAGGTACACAGGAAAAGTTCAAAGAGCTGAAGGAGCAAGTCGAGAAGCTTGCTGCTGAAGGTTCTGATGACGAAGGCACTTTCCATCTGGTGGCTCTCGAGACTGACGAAGGGCTTCCTGGACTTGGCAAGAACGCAAATCCTCTTGAGCGAAGAGATGCGTTTCTAGCTCTAGCCAGCAAAGGGAAGATTATCTGGGTTTCCCCCCGTTACATTTAAGCTCCCTTTCTAACAAGGGCTTCTACTCTGTGTGACTGCAACTTTGGAAGCGTAAGTCATGCTAATTCCAACCCTTCTTTTTGCTTCTCCTTCGATTGTTAGTGGACTTTTGGATGGATCCCTGGTTCGCTACGGTGGCGTCGTTCGGGAAGCTGCTACAGGTTGCATTGTTAAGCACTTAGCCGAAGCTCCTGGGCTGACCAGCTTGCTGATGAATGCTCCAGGACTCGAAGCCATAAACTGGGTAATCAATTCTCTTGCTCACCAAGCTACTCACCGAAAGCTTGAGATTTTGCAGCACACTGCTACTAAGATTTTGGGGCTTTCTCAGGTATCGGCTGGCGCTAGCGTTTTAAACCTAGGCGTTAGCGCTATTGGCTTTACCTACATGCACTTCCACCTGAACCAATTGCAAGACTCTATTGACCGCCTAGAAAGGGTTGTTAGGGAGGGGATCCAGAACCTCCAAGGGAGGTTAGATGACCTCTCTGGCCAATTAGCCTACTTACAAGCTTTGGCCGTTCAAAGCAGAGCCGAAATCCTATGGCTATCTCCAATTTGCATCGTGCGCTTTTCATCCAAGGCCTTGCCAAGCTCCAGGCAGAGTTGGCCAGTTTGCACCGATTCCATGAGGCTTCTCCTCGCGATGCCCTTAAAGCGCTAGCAGAGGCCCGCATTTTTTTCTCTGACCAAGCCCATCAGATCCCTGTTGAGCGCCAGGCCCACTGCC
>NZ_JANSHR010000085.1:0-682 GCF_047461675.1 Synechococcus sp. R70.1 | reverse complement strand
CCCTGCAGATGGTGCGGGAGCGGCCCCTGACCGGCTGGGGCTGGCAGAGCTTTCCTGCCCTCTACAATGCCCAGGACCCGCCCGAGCTGCTGGGCCACTGCCACAACTTGTACCTCCATCTGGCGGCAGAAGGCGGGATCCCTCTGCTGCTGGGCTACTTGGCCCTTTGGGGTTGGATCTTGGCGCGGGGCTGGCGAGCCTGGCGTTGCTCCCAAGACGAGATCCTCTTGGGAGTTTTACTGGCCTTGACGGCGTTTTTTGCTGCGGGGCTTTTGGATGTGGTGATCTTGGATGGCCGCCTTCACCTGTTGATCACCTTGCTCTTGGGCGCAGCTTGGGGGGCCAGCCTCGAGCTCCGCTGCAGCCAGGCAAAGAGGGTTCCGGCGGATCCCCAGGCACCCCGGTCAATGCCACAATAGAGTTCCTCCCTTGGGTTTTCTGGGATTACTCTGTTTCGGTTGCCGGATTTTCTTACGTATCGAGTTTAGCTTTGGATGGTCTCACCCGATTTCGATTGACCAAAACTTTGGCGGCGCAGGCCCCGCCCTGAGGACTCTGTCCCGCTTGCGCGAATAGGGCTGGGGAGAACGTCAACCACCTTTTTCCATGGAGCAGCCAATCCCTTCTCTGGCCCCTGATCCCATCAAGCCAGGGGATCTCCTCTCCCTGGAGATCACAGACC
>NZ_JANSHR010000084.1:0-687 GCF_047461675.1 Synechococcus sp. R70.1 | reverse complement strand
TGGACGTCTATTTTGGGATCCTTTAAACATTGCGTCAGTGTAATTTTTCCAGGAGTGGCTTCCAAACTTCTTGTCAGATCACCCTGAGAATCAAAGTCAACAACTAAGACCTTTTTTTTCTTGGTTGCTAGTGTTGCCGCAAGGTTAATGACCGTCGTTGTTTTGCCTACGCCCCCTTTATTGTTATACACGCATACAGTCAGAGCGCGCTCATAGTTTTCTATCTTGTCTCGCAAGTTACGCACTATGCTCTCAATGTTATCTGAGCTAATATCAAGGTTTGCTGTAGCGGGGTGAACGACTTTTCCGTGCTTCCTCCAAAGCTGGATGTTATTTGCATTGGTGATAATTCCCCATTTTGCAGATTTGCAGTTCTTGCCGAGCAGGTAGCTTTCTATTTGACAAACTGCATCCCTATAGCAAGATCCTTCTTTGAGGTTGACTACTCTGGATTTTGCCTCCAAAAGCAAGTAGGGGTTCCTTTGGGAGTTAAAGAAAGTATCTTCAGGATCTTCGTTCTTTCTTGCGGCGAGGTCGACCTGGCCACAACCTGTCTCGAATTCATATCTAATTTCCAAGTCGTGAAAGCCAAGCGCATGCAGGAGGGGAACAGCAAAGTGTTGGACAACAATTCGCTCTACCCTCTCGGTGGGAGACATCCTCTCAAGCTTCTCTCGGAGATAGCTA
>NZ_JANSHR010000083.1:0-2723 GCF_047461675.1 Synechococcus sp. R70.1 | reverse complement strand
GCGTTGAGCCATTCCAGACATTCCATAAAGTAAAACACCAGCGGCCCGGTAAAGACGTAGCTATCGCCCCGATCCAAAATGCCGCCGTGGCCGGGAATGAGATCCCCGGAGTCTTTTACTCCCGCATCCCGTTTCATGAGGGACTCTGTGAGATCCCCCAGCAGGCTGGTCAACCCAATCAAAAACCCCAACACGCTGCCGCTCAGCCAGCTCCAGGGCCAGTTTAGGTAGTGGGCTCCCAGCATAGCCAGGGTCATGCTGGCGGCAATCCCGGCTACCGCCCCTTCCACCGTCTTTTTCGGGCTGAGGATGGAGAGCTTGGTGCGCCCAAAGGCCCGACCACACAGGTAGGCCGCTACATCGGCAGCAATGACACAGCCAATGGCCAACAGCGTAATCCATAGCCCTTCGCCAATGCCCTTGGATAAAGACAAAGCCCTGACCCGAATCCAGAAGCTGGGCAGCAACGCACAGTAGAACAACCCCAAAATCGAGGTGGCAATATCGGCAATGGTGGCCACCTTGGGCTTAAAGAGCAAATAAAAACAGATGATGGATCCCGCCACGATAAAAGCAGGGCTGGTCCACTCGGGCTTGACTTGCTGCAAAATCACCAGCACCTGACTGGAAAACATGGTGGTGCGCATGGCCGGCGCATTGCCCTTAGCCCGTACCAGACGAAAGAACTCCAGTTGGGCCAGAAAAATAATCAGCCCAAGGGCTGCCGTGAAGTACCAGCCCCCTAGCAGGGTAACCGTCAGGGCAAACAGCACCGCCACGAAACCGCTAACCCAACGGGCTCCCATAGGCGCACCCCGCTATGTTGGCCAGCCGTTCCGGTTCGGGGGAGAGATCCCAGCCACCCGAGACCCTTGCCAGGATGCCTGCTCTTGCGGCCTTCGCCTCAGCGGGACGGAGTTTTGACTTCGACGTGGCTGCTGCAACGGCAATGCCTCCTGCCTTAACCTTTCAGTCTACCGCTGGGATCCCCCTCGATCTCCAGTTGGCGGGATCGCAGGTGTTCCTGAGCGTGGGATAATTGAAAAACTGCAAGAACGGGTTACCCTCAATTGGATTTCAGAATGGTTCAGGAACTTACCCCTCCCGTGGCTAGTCCCCGCATCTCCGCCGAAGAGGCTCGAATGCTCTACGAAGACATGGTGCTGGGCCGCCTGTTTGAGGACAAGTGCGCCGAGATGTACTACAAGGGCAAGATGTTCGGCTTTGTGCACCTCTACAACGGGCAGGAGGCTGTGTCCACGGGGGTGATCAAGGCGCTCAAGCCCACCGACTACATCTGCAGCACCTACCGAGATCACGTGCATGCCCTCAGCGCTGGGATCCCGCCGCGAGCGGTGATGGCGGAGCTCTTCGGCAAGGCCACTGGCTGCAGCAAGGGTCGGGGCGGCTCCATGCATCTGTTTTCGGCAGAGCACAACTTTTTGGGGGGCTATGCCTTTGTGGCCGAAGGGATCCCTGTGGCTACAGGGGCAGCGTTTTCAGCCAAGTACCGCGGCACTGACCAGGTAACCGTCTGCTTTTTTGGGGATGGGGCCTGCAACAACGGCCAATTTTACGAATGTCTCAACATGGCCGCCCTCTGGAAGTTGCCTATCGTCTACGTGGTGGAGAACAACTTCTGGGCTATTGGCATGGCCCACAGGCGTGCCACTTCGGTAACCGACATCTACCTCAAGGGCCCAGCCTTTGGCATGCCTGGCTACCAAGTAGACGGCATGGACGTGCTGGCAGTGCGGGAAGCAGCTCAACAGGCCATCGCCCGCGCCCGTGCCGGAGAAGGCCCCACTCTCCTGGAGTGCCTCACTTACCGCTTCCGCGGCCATTCTTTGGCTGACCCCGACGAGCTGCGCAGCCCCGAAGAAAAGGAATTTTGGCGGCAGCGGGATCCCATCAAACGCCTGGAGCGCTACGCCTTGGAACACAACTTGATGACTGAGGCGGACTTCCAGGCCATTCACGAGAAAGTGAGCGCCGTAGTGGAAGACGCAGTCCTTTTTGCCCTGGAAAGCCCAGAGCCCACCCTGGACGAATTGCACCGCTTTGTTTTTGCCGAAGATGAGTAGCTAGGCATTGGGGCAGCGCAGCTTGCCCTCGGGCCGCCATCGCCGCTCTCTTGCCAAGCCTTGATGCTTACCCTCAGAGAAACCTTGTCCAGGTCTGCGCTCTTGCGCAGATTTTTTTGTAAAGGTTGCTTTCCATTTGTTTACATAGCTTCATATCATTGAGATGTTGAGTATAAGTACCTATTCTCAATCATGAGCAGTCCTCTTGAGTTTCCTTGGCTGTCGGCCCTGGTGCTCCTGCCGCTGCTGGGTGCCTTCGGGATCCCCCTGCTTCCCCAGAGCCGCTGGGCGCGTTGGTATGCCCTTGCCGTGGGGGCTTTGGATTTGGGCCTGATGGCCTACATCTTTGGGTGGCACTACGACCTGCGGGATTTTTCGCTGCAACTGGCCGAGCGTTACGCCTGGGTGCCCCAGATCGGGTTCCACTGGTCGCTGGCGGTGGACGGCCTGTCCTTCCCGCTGGTGCTGCTGTCGGGCTTGATTACGACTTTGGCGATTGTGGCAGCTTGGGAGGTGGCCTACAAGCCGCGTCTATTTTTCTTTTTGCTGCTGCTCCTGTACGGCGCCCAGGTGGGTGTGTTCTTGGCGCAGGATCTGCTCCTCTTTTTCTTGATGTGGGAGATTGAGCTAGTGCCTGTT
>NZ_JANSHR010000082.1:0-695 GCF_047461675.1 Synechococcus sp. R70.1 | reverse complement strand
CTCCTGGAAAAATTACACTGACGCAATGTTTAAAGGATCCCAAAATAGACGTCCACGCCATTGTCCAAACATATAGACTCAGGGGTATTCCCATCTTCGACATTATCCCAAGAGACCCTGAGCTGGAGACGTTGACTGATAGCCGGGCAGTAGCATATATCCCAAAGGGAACTCGGCGCCTTCGCGATCTCATTGCCCCTCTTCGCAATGAGTATGATTACATCCTAATCGACTGCCCAACTCAATGGCTTTACTTCAGCCAGAGTGGTGTTTTTGCTGCCGATGTTATTTTGATACCTACCCGCCCCGACGATCTGTCTTCCCTGAATAATGCTGCTAGAGTAATCACCCAGTTTATTCCAGAAACTGCTAGGTCACGACAGGATGGTGGCCCTATTGCTTTGCCTGCCTTTTTCAACGGCGTCTCTTCGAGAAGTGAACACACTATTCAACTAGCTAACAAAGAGATATGGAAGCTTATCAACCAGGAGAAAAGTGTAGATCTACTTCATTTCTGGCCGCATTTTAAGAAAGGTAATGAAAACAAAAGCATTTTTAGGATACCTGACTTTGCAGTGATATCCTCTGCAAAGTTTGAACGAGTTCCTGCCGTCTTTAGGCACAGGAAAGTTTTAGAATACTACCAGAGTCTTGCCCGTGAGTACTTTATCGATGAGTGAGTTTTCAGATCTAGG
>NZ_JANSHR010000081.1:0-697 GCF_047461675.1 Synechococcus sp. R70.1 | reverse complement strand
GCGATGTAGAGTTCTTCTTCACCCCCGGCTACAACTGGAACGGCGCCATCTACGCCGGCGGCAGCCTCTTTTTCCGCTATGCCCCCAACAACTTGTTCCGGGCTTTCCTGATCAGCTCGCAGGAATCCTGCTTCTACATGCCTGCAGATAACTCGGAGATTACGGCCTTCGGGGAGCTGGTGGCAGGAGCCATTGGCTACGCCGGCCAGCAGGTGAGCGACTCTCTCAGTTTCGATGCCCACCCTGGCGTGGCGGATGTGCCGCCCAACGAGCCGCCTCCTAAGCTAAACAGCCTGAACTTTGACTCGGTGCAAAACGGGGTAGAGCCGGAAAGTGTGGCCCTGGATCCGCTGCAGCTGCACCTTTTTGGCCGCATTCGCCCCCGAGGGAATTACCAGCAAGATGCATTGGGATGGGCGGCTTCTCCTCTCAACGCCAAGAACCCTCGCAGCCCTGGGCGGATCAAGGCCGGTGGTTTTCAGGCTGGTGCCGACCAGGTCTGCCCTCCCTATGTAGACGATGTCTATCGGGCCGACAACCGCTTTGGCCCCAAGGCCAGCTACGACCGTCCGCCTGTAACTCCTGACCCGCAGAGAGGCTGCGACGTGGACACCTTTGCGCAAAGGTATCGTCGTAGGGCCGATGATCCCAATGATCCCAATCCTGATAGGCCTGCTAGGGCCGGTGATCCCATTCC
>NZ_JANSHR010000080.1:0-722 GCF_047461675.1 Synechococcus sp. R70.1 | reverse complement strand
GTCTTTTACGATGGCCGCGAGGCGATGGCGGTGCGGGCCCTCAACATCGACCTGGCCCTGCTGACCAACAACGTCAACGGACAGGCCAACGGGTTGATTAACGGGGATACTTGGCTGCCTGCCGGTGTGCAAGAAGGCCGCGAGGGTGGCATTTTCTACGCCTTCCGGGAAGATGCGGTACGGGAGGATGCCATTGCCCGCCCGCCCTTGGGCACTTTTGATAGCTACCTGGCCGAATGGCAAGCGGGGAATGCCAGCGGTGACCTGGGCGATGCCGGTATTATGAACGCCGGTCAGCCAGGTCGCGGCACGGCCGACAATGGCCAAACGGTCTGGGATCCCCCTGTTTCCGATGCCGGACTTAGCCCTAAGCCGGTGGACTACTACGCGGATCCGGATCGGCGGCCCTACGGCTTCCGGCTGCGCAACGGGGCAGTGTTGGCCCGGGGTGGGTTCAACCCTGACGACGCGATCTTTGGCTTGTCTTTTATTTCCGACAACCCCGTTTACATCCAAGGGGACTTTAACCTGCACCAGACGAGGAACGGGCAGCGGCTGGAGGAGTTCACAGCTCTTCTTAACTTCGGAGCAGACGGCCTCTACAGCAACTTCTACGGGCGGCTGCGATCCGGACCCAATGAAAACCGGGAAGACCGGCGCTTTGCCCGGGCGGCGGAGGATCTCTGGCGGCCCAGCGAGGTCTTGGGCGACTCGGTGAACAT
>NZ_JANSHR010000079.1:0-725 GCF_047461675.1 Synechococcus sp. R70.1 | reverse complement strand
CGCAAGTGGGGTCGAAGACCAGGTCGCCCGGGTCGGTGGTCATCAGGAGGCAGCGCTCAATGACTCTTTCACTCGTTTGAACTACATATCGTTTGTCAAGCTCAGTGTAAACATCACTCCAAGTTGCCGAGAGACTACTCAGCGGGAAATCATCAAGGTAGTAGACGAAATTGAGGTAGGAACCTGTAGCAAAGATGCGATTTGCTTTCGCTAGTTGGCTCATTCCATCTAACGTTGTTTTCCAGCTTCTTCCCCGCGATGGCTTGTAAATTTTTCCTTCAAAATGAAAGTCGAATGTGCAGCTTTCAGTGTATCCCGACGAGGGCAAGTTCACGAGTCTGAACACCTTTGCGCCATGAGGCAGCTTCTCGTCGGGGTGCAGACGTTCTTCACGAGTCATCGCGCGCCTGCTCCCGTTGCCTATTTCTATGTACGTAAACTGACTCCCTTCGCCGCTATCCTTGTATACATACAACGGTCGATACTTTAGATTGGCCTTCTTTTTTGAATACCAGATCAAATAGTCGTATGGATTGGGTAGAAGCTTCACTCCTAAAGGACTGTGTGTACGAAAAGCAATCAATGAAACGAAGTTCTCACCACCAAACACCTCATCCATCAACTCCCGCACATGGTGCACGTTCTCATCTGAGATTTGCACAAAGATGCTGCCGCTCTCGCTGAGGAGTTCCCGGCACAAAAGCAGCCGGTCGCGCAGGTAGGTG